>JAGBWB010000294.1 GCA_017629975.1 Lentisphaeria bacterium | reverse complement strand
CTCCAGAAGATTTTGTATACTTTTCTTCTTGTTGTCTTTCAGTCCGGCGGCAAGTCCCTTGATTTCCTTGCTGAGTGCAGCAAGTTCATCAGGAGAAGCCTCACTGTCGTTGAAAATCATCTCGCCACGATTGAATCCTGTGAACAATTTCTTGACAACTTCCAACTCCTGCTTGATAAAGACTGCACTTTTTTCGTTCCAGTCCCAGGATGAAATGTATTCAAGATCCATGGTTCCGAGAAGCTGCGGAACTTCTCCAAACTGGTTCTTATTCAAAAGGTAGTGCAACCTGCCCCAGCGTCTGGATGAATTTTCCCAAGTTTCAATCTGAGCAAGGAACAACTTGCGCGCGGCCTGAGTGGAACTTGATTTTCTGGCTGTTGCCGCAGAAGCGACAAGCCTGCGGGCTTCGGCAAAATCAGCTTTCCGGGCGGCATCCCTTGCCCGCACCAGAAACTCCTGAGAGGCAGGTGTGAACTGGAGCCAGAAAAAGTATCCCCCCACAATGACAAGGGCAGTTACCAGCAAAGTAAGCAAAGCACCCGCAAGTTTGAGAGCATGACGTTCAGAAGAACCATCATGAAAAGTAAGCTCAATGTCTGCAACAGAGATCACATCACCGTTTTTGAGCATCCGTTCAGCTTTTCCCGGCAGCTCCATACCGTTGACCAGGGTACCGTTGCGGCTGTTGAGATCCTTGAGCCAGCAGCTTCCGTCTTTTTTACGGCTCAAAGAGGCATGAGGAGTTGACACAAGACCGCTGTTGAGAACGATGTCACACTTTTCCCCGGCACCGATCTTAATGGATCCATTTTGGATCTTGTATTTGCGCCGCCGTCCGTTTTCATCGGAATACCGGAGAAAACAGGGCTTCAATTTGATCTTGTTTTTAGCAGAAGGATCATTTACAGCAACAGAACACTCACCGAAACGGAAAATCATTCCGGGAGCAAGTTTGACTTCCTTGATCTTTCTTTCATTGAGGTAAATACCGTTACGGCTGCCGAGATCAGTCAAGTAAAAATTGTTTTTACGTTTAGAAATCATGGCATGACGGCTGCTTACGGAGGAATCAACGTGTCCCACCGACCAGGTACAGTCACTGTTTCTGCCGATGGAGATCTCTTCAACAAAATCTTTTGAATTCATGGAATAGAGATCTTCTCCCCGGCAGGAGAGTGTTATAACAAATTCATTTTGCATGGAATTAGACATAGGGAGTCACCAGATTTCACCACTTGTTAGTTCTGATATCATAGAAACGCTTGTCGTTGCTGAGAGAGAAAACAGCGGCAGTTTCAGCTTTGATTCTTTCTGCTGCGGCAAGATTGCGCTCAAGAACAGCATTGATATAACGGATTTTCATTGCATTGAAGCTATTGGACTGAACTTCACGCAGACTGAGAAGCATTTCCCGTGCGATCTGAAGTTTGGCTTTGTCGCCTTTGAGCATACTGTCAACCAGAATGCCGTTGATCTGACGGTACATTCCGGCAAGACGGATGGGAGAAGTACTCTTGATCTGGTTTCTCATCCGGCGCAGGGTTTTCCAGTCAACACTCACAGCCGGTACGCCGCCTTCCCAATGTTCATTGATGAATTTGGAACTGATAATGAGGAATGAGGTATTCCTCAGAGTCACTTCAGCACGATCCCTGAAATCAAAAGGAACCTCAGCTCTGAGAATATACGCCCGGTCTTCCTGACGGAAAATACGCACCACTCCATACCAGGTCTTTTTCTCAGCTTCGCGGACATAAGACACCAGAGAGGTGGGCAAACCGTTGTGGCTGCCGAAAAACTGAACTGAACTGTTTTTCTCAAAGATCCACCGTCCATCACTCTGACGGTTCTGAAGGGCGATCCAATTTTTAAGACACTCTTCCATGCTGCTTTTGAGAACGCTGCTTCCGGAAATAAATTCAAGAGAAAGGGTCAGAGGAATCAGCTTTTTCTGTCCGAGGAAAGTTGTGACAAGGATTTTTTCTCCGGAAACGCTGGATTTTGAGGAGTCATATCTGGGATAAAAGAGAGAGAAACCTCCGTTTTTAACCCCCTTCCCTTCATAAGAAACGGCGGCAGTGTCCCAGGATCCATCGCTTTTTACAGGCCAGATGGCATCCTTTGCACTCTTATCTTCGCGCAGCAGGAACAATGCAGCAATGGTACAGACCGCCAGAACCAGCAGAATGATCCTGACAAGACGGAGCCTGCTGACCCGGTTCTTTTTCTGCTCTTTGATGTACTCAATTTCAGCAGGAGTGGCCACACGGGTTTTATTGGCGGCAGTTTCACGGCTTTTCCCTGCGGTATCGGCACTGTCATCGGTATGTTCGGAATCATTTGAATGACCGGAATCATCTGTATGTCCGGAGTCATCTGTATGCGCTGAATTATCGGTATTGATCGAATCATCAGTACCGTGTGAATCAGAAGTCTGAGATTTATTCTGGCTCTGGTCGGTATCAGCAGCTCCGCTGACTTCAAAACCTGTCGCAGTCTGATTCTGGCTGGTGGCGTTGGGAGTATGATCTTCCAGAGAAAAATTGTGACTGAAGTTTCTCTCATCGTTTTCCTGACTGAGAGCTTCATCTTCAATGATACACTCAAGGGCATCGCCGGCAAGGATATGCTGACCAATGCGGAGAGGTGAATTTTCAAACAGCATCTGATCATCCAGATAGATACCTTTGGAACTCAGGTTCTCAACGCTGATTTCATCGCCCTCAAGTCTGACGATAAAGTGCTTTCCTGAAACATCAGGCTCTTTAATACGGATTTTGGCAGAGCGGGAACGTCCGACCAAATTTTCCCCCTGTTCAAGCTGATATTTCTGCGGCGGGGAGTTTTTGGCAATAACTCGTATATAATAATTCATCACCAGATTCCTTTTTGTGAGATGATTGTAAGCAAACCAATATCCTTGATACTCAGGATGATCGGGACAAGCACCGTGATAAACACGGCCGGAACAATGCAGAGAATAATGGGAACAAGCATTTTGGAGGGAACTTTGGCGTTTTCCTGTTCCAATCGTGAAAAGCGGATCCGCCGGACTTCATCAGCCTGGATCTGCATCACGTCAATAATGGCAGCACCGCTTTCCAAACTGTAAACGATGGCAGAAACGAAACGGTCAAATTCATCAGATTTGATCCGGGCTGCCATATTTTTCAAAGCATCTGCTCTGGATTTACCAAGTTCGATCTCGCTGAGAAGCACGTTAAATTCCACGCTCAGAGGGTCTTTGAAATTCAGAGTGTTGTAGTAACGCACGGCACTGGCAAAATCCAGACCGGCATTCATGGCGGAAGAAATAAGATCAATAGCAAAAGGCAGAACACGGGAAATTTCCGAAGTACGTTTTTTTGCCATTCTGGAAATTGTCATCAGAGGTATCAACCCGGCAACGAGTCCCATGATAACAATAAGCCAGATGGAGTAAAAGAAGGGGACATTGACCATGAAAAGAAAGACTCCGGTCAGGATCACCGCAGTCAACAGCACAGTGATCTGAAGTCCGATAATACGCGCCGGTGCCCATTGCAGTCCTGAGTCATTGCTCAGCTTCTGCATCTTGCTGCTGAGAGGAGAAAAGACGCGGTCAAACCACTCTCCGCAATCGTTTGCAAAGAGATCCCCCAAGGGAGTAAAAAAGTTGAACCAGTAAGGGACCTTGTTGTCCCTTTGTTTTCTCTCTCCGGGGAAGCACCACAGCACGAAGATAAAACTCCCCAGAAAGGCCAGAAACAGTATTATGTATTTTTTTTCCATTTCTTCTGCCGCCTTTACATTTTGATGTCACAAATCTTCTTCAGGATGAACAATCCTGTCAACTCAAGAAGTATGATAAAACCGATGGTGATCCATCCAATCATGGTGGTAATCATAGGGGTCATAAGTTTAGGTGCGATGAGGTAGAGGATCACAAAAATGACCAATGGGAAAAAAGACATGACCAGAGCTTCAAAGTTGAACTGCGCGGTAATTGCCTTGAGTTTGTCAGAAACCTCATTGCGCTTGCGGATCGTCACGATCAAGCGGTCAAGAACATCAGAAATACTGCTTCCGGTACGGATCGAAACGGCAACAGTGGCTGCAAAAAGCTGCAAGTTTTCGCTTTCAATGCGATTATTCATGCGTCCCACAGCTTCACCGAGTTCCATTCCGAGCCGGTATTCACCCATCATGAGAGCGAACTCTTCACCGAGGATTCCGCCCACGCTCCGGGAAGAAACATCAATAGCATTGGGCAACGCAAAACCTGATTTAAGGTTATTGCTGACAAGCACCAGAAAGTCCAGCATACGGGCTTCAAAAGCGGCAGTTTTTCTGCGTTTCCGCATACGGAAAATGCGTGATGTCACCACAAAGAAAAGTACACTGCAAGCGGCGGCTGCAATCAGAGAAACCAACATTCCGGCTTTCAGATAGATCAGTACAGCGAAAACGATGCTGAAGATCACCAGAGGATAAGTCAGCATTACAGTTTTAGCTTTGATATCGGCAGCTTTCTCCGGAGTACCGCTTTCCTGCCCTGTGATCCTGTTGCTCACAGAAGGATAAAGCGACAGCACCAACAGAACTGTTGCCGCAAAAGCAAGACACATCAAAACCAATTGCATGGTTAAAAGGCTCCTATTTTATCATTTATTATCATCGTTTGAAAAAACCGAAAAGTCAAAGTTATCAACACCGCGGTTCCGGAGTTCCACGAGGCACTCCGGAATATTTCCGGTAGCCTTGAAAACACCTGCGACCTTGTTATCGGGTGTAAAACCTGTCTGCTGAAAATTGAAAATCTCCTGCATTGTGATGACAGAACTTTCTTTACCGACAACCTCAGAGATCTGAGTGATCTTTCTTGAACCGTCAGCCATACGGCTCAGATGAACGATCAGGTCAATAGAAGAAACGATCTGATCGCGGATCGCGTTGACCGGGAGATCAAATCCTGCCATCAACACCATGTTCTCAAGACGTGAAAGAGCATCTCTGGGGCTGTTGGCATGGATCGTGGTCAACGATCCTTCGTGTCCGGTATTCATAGCCTGAAGCATATCCCATGCCTCACCGCCGCGGCATTCACCGACGATGATACGGTCAGGACGCATACGCAGGGAGTTGATAACCAGATCGCGGATAGTGATCCTGCCTTTTCCTTCAACGTTGGGAATACGGGACTCAAGTCTGACAAGGTTCCAGTGGTTGAGTCTGAGTTCTGCGGAGTCCTCAATGGTAACGATACGCTCATTGACGGGAATAAAATTGCTCAACACATTAAGAAGAGTCGTCTTACCTGTGCCGGTACCGCCGGAAATGATTATATTCTTTCTGAGGCGGATCATTTTTTGCAGGAAGACCGCCATATTCTCAGAGAGAGAACCGTACTGGATCAGCTCCGAAGTGGTCAATCTTTCTTTTGCAAATTTCCGGATCGTCAAAGATGCGCCATCAAGCGACAGAGGAGGAATCACGGCATTGACACGGGAGCCGTCAGGCATACGCGCGTCGACCATGGGAGAAACCTCATCAATATGTCTGCCAACCTTCTCCACAATGCGCTGAATGATGGAAACAAGGTGTGCCTCATTAAAAAAGCGGATCCCGGTACGATAAATGACACCGCGTTTTTCAACACAGACTTTATCGGCGCCGTTGACCATGATCTCGTTGATATCATCCATGCGGATCAGGGGAGAAATGGGACCGTAAAAGATAAGATCATCTCTCAGGATCTGCTGGAAATCCTCCGGAGAAATTTCCTGAGGGATCTCATGCCAGAACTCCCGGAGCACCTTCTGGAGCGAGCGCTCCAGCTTGGTATGGAAAGCCTGATTCTCCATATCCTCAGCCCGGATCGAGGCCAGATTCATATCTCTCAAAACGAGTTCGTGGATCCTTCTTTTCAGATCCATGATCCGTTCAGAGTAGAGGACACTGTAATTTTCAAACTCATCTGTGGTGAGCAGACACTCCTCAGCCACAGAGGGATTGCTCATGCTGCTGCTCTGATCATCCAGAAGTCTCAAGCTGCAACTGCAAATGCGGACATCATCATCCTGCGAAAGAGGAGTGGAGCCCACAAGTCTTTTGCCGTTGATGTAAATGCCGTGGCGGCTGTCACAATCTTCAAGATAGAACAGACCGTTTTTAGAAATCAGCTTGGCATGGAGACGTGAAACCATATTATCGGGCAGGACAAGCTGACAAGCCTGATCTCTTCCGATTATCAGGACTTCTATGTCATCAATACAGAGAGTTTGAATAACTCTGTTTTTCTGTTTTATAATCAGATACATAGCAATCTCAAAAAGTTTTTCTGGCAATTACCAGCGCAAAAATTCGTACCAGCGGCGCTGTTTTTTCTGGCCGTCGCGGATCTGGATCTGAGCGGCTTCATCAACTTCGCGCAGTTCCTGAGCAGGGGGGATCTCAATGGGTTTAGCCTGGGACATAAGCCGGGGAGAGATCAGCACAAGGCCCTGTTTGTCGTGATAAATGTTGTTCTTCTCAGCAACGAACCAGCTGATGATGGGGATATTCCGCAGGAAAGGAACGCCGTTGGGGCCGGTGGCATCATCAAGGAGTTCCTTGATACCGCCCAGAGCGATGGTCTCATCCAGTTTGCAGAATGCGGAAGTTTTGATGGATTTTTCCTTGATATCGTAGTCGCCATTCTCAAGAAGCACAGGTGTGCTGAGAGAGATTTCGATTTCCATGTAGACCCGATCCTTACCGGTGAGACCGCCTTTGATCTTCAGGATGAAACCATAGGCAACATCTTCAAGAGAGCCGTTGTTGTCGCCGCTGACTCTGACCTTGAGGGTACCGCCGTTATGGATCTCGCGGAACTTGGGGGTGTCATTGCTCTTGAATGTAAGGAATCCGGCATGACGGAAAACGCTGTTGGTGTTTTCACCGAGGAACTTGACCACAGTACCGAGACTTGAGGAAATACCGTAACTTCCGCCGCCCCGGACAAGACTCATATTACGGTTGAGTCCGCCGGAGTAACCGGCATTGATATTGATGGGGATACCGTTCTTCATAAAGTTGTTGCCGATGGTTTCAAGCTGGGATTTATCCATACCGACAAAGACGGCGCCGATTTCAAGCATTTCGGGGACGACTTCAACATTCATCACGGCCTGGATCTTGGAGTCGGAACCTTTGTCGGTTGTAAGCCAGGACTGGGCGTTGATGATCTTTTCAATGCGTTTGATATCTTCCTGAGAGTAGACGGTGCCGGAAACATTGAGGACATCACCGGCGGGGAGCACTGTCAGTTCGCCGTGTTTGAGTTCGCGGTTTTCGCGCACAAGGGTGTAACCGGCTTTGGTGAAAGCTCTCTGGAGCAGAACCATGACCTCAGCTTTGGGCTGGAAAGTCACAAGATTGACCACCTTGCCCTTATAGAAAGGGAGCAGTTTGCGGAACATCTGCCAGTGGACAATGTTGCTGATCTCACCTTTGAGAACGATCTTGTTGCCGCTGATATTGGCTTCAATTTCAGGGATGGACTCAAGATCGGCGGAAATATTGGTCAGTTCCTGATAAAGGTTGCTGATAATGGAGATCCGGTAGGTCTTGAACATATTTTCTCCGGCGACCTGAATATCGGTCATACCGTTTTTAAGACCGACGATGCGGAGCTTGCTATTGTTGTCAATGACCTCAACAGAAACAATGGCGGGATCACTGACCCGGCAGGTGCGGATCTGAAAAGGAACATCCAGAACATTGAGAGAACCTGCAACATAGTTGAACTGCTGAACAGCGGCGGCGGCAAAAGAAGAAACCGCAGCAAGGCAGACAACACAGACTGAGAAAAACTTTTTCATAAATTCAGCATCTCCTGTATTCATCAATTAGCATCAGGAACTGAGGGCAGTTCAATGATCTGCTGGCCGGTGACCAACTTATCATAGGTAGAGGGGGCGACTTTACCGGTTTTCAGACGGTCAAGATGGTTGTCATCATTGGGTCTTCTGAGGGCGGGGTAAAGACTTGCGACGCGCTGAGCGTCAATAAGGAGCTGAGCCTGTTCGGGTTTGAGAGAAACAATGACCACGCTGCCGTTTTCGCCGCTGACACTGACGATACGGACTCTGGGAAGCACAGTAAGAGTGACCCGTTTACCGGTACTTTTCTGAGCGGCGCCGACCACAACGCTCTGGGCATTCTCTTTTTCGGTGAAAGTACCGATAATAGCGATTTCATCACCGGGGCGGAGCATGGGACCGATAGCGGAGTCGCTGAAGGGAACAGAGATGGCCCATTCGCCCTCACCGATCAGAGAGCTGATGCCGTTGGCACCGCCCAGATCGCTCCACAGGACGTAGTCGCCGCTGGTGATGACTTTAAGGGACTTCTGTTTCAGGAGCAGCTGCCGCTGATTCCACGGAACGGCCTTGGCAGGCATGTTGCTCCGGGGGATATCTTTTTTCACAAGGACACTGGGCGTGATGACACCGCCCACAGGGATCTTCTGAGCGGCGGCAACGACGCTGACCATAGCGGTTGCGCTGGTTTCTTTTTCTGCAAGGATGTGGTTGATTCCGAAAACCACTGCCAAACCGAGGACAACGGCAAGAATAAGCGGGATAAAGTTCTTCATGTTTTAACCTTTCATATCTTCAGTTATACTGCGTTGGGGCAGTGTTTTCAATTTTTTTTCACTTTTCATACTTCCTTTTACTCCTTGTTTTTTTGTTTATAATTCATCTATGTGATGTTCAATAATTTCAATAACTTTGAAAAAGGTCTCCGGCTCAAGTAAATATGTCACGAGAACAGCGGCGGCGGCGGCGAGGATGAAAAAAGTCACGCCGGCGGTGACGCCTGCCAGGAACCAGTGATTATGGACAAGAGAGCTGAAAAACTTTCCGATTCTTCCGGGAGTTTTTTCACCGGCGGGGGTATTGTTTTCAACCATCTTGGTTTCAGCGCTCAGG
>JAGBWB010000293.1 GCA_017629975.1 Lentisphaeria bacterium | reverse complement strand
TGTCAGAAACAATGTGTGTTTGATAATATACCCTCTGTAACGGAACATTACAAGTGATTTTCCGGCTTTTTTGAAACAAAAAACTCCCCCCGGAAGCTGTGACGGAAGATTCCGTCACGCCTTTGATTCTGGGAGGAGTTTTTCAAAAGAGCCTTGTTAATTACTTGGCAAACACAGCATCACAGGCTTCTTCAAAGACTGCGATGGATTCGCGGAGCATCTCTTCCTTGATGGTCAGGGGAGGAGCGATCTTGACACATTCGCCGCCTTTGCCCACAGGAGCAAACATCAGTAGACCGCGATAGAGACACTCAAGGTTGATCTTGAGTGAGGTTTCGGGATCGGGTTCCTTGTCACCTTTGGTGCAGCGGATACCGGCCACCAGACCTTTGCCGCCGACCCAGGTCAGACGGTCAGCATATTTCTGCTGGATACGACGGAGTTCGGGCTGCAGGATCTCACCCATACGGGCAGAATTTTCCACCAGATTTTCCTCTTTGATGATCTTGAGGTTTTCCAGAGCAGCCGCCACGCAGAGGGGGGAGGCAGAGTGGGTAGAGGTCATGGAACCGGGGGCATAAAGATCCATAATATCCCGGCGTCCGATCACAGCGGAAAGAGGCAGACTGGAGCTGACGCCCTTACCGCAGGGGATCAAGTCGGGCTTGATGCCGTAGTGCTGGAAAGTGAAGAACTTTCCGGAGCGTCCGAATCCTGCCTGAACTTCGTCCATGGCAAGAACGATGTCATATTTACGGCAGAACTTTTCCAGCTCCTGAGCGTATTCAAGGGGGAGGAAGTCCGGACCGCCGCCCTGATAGGACTCAGACATGACACCTGCGATCTCTTCAGGCTCAACATTGTGGGCCTTGAGGGTGTCCAGGAACTGCTGGAAACTGGGCTTTTCGTTACGGAAACCATCGGGGAAAGGCACCTGGATAAAGGTACGGTCGCCGTCAATGATCCACTCTTTCTGCACCGGCCAGCCGCCGGCAAGCTGGGATCCCATGGTACGGCCGTGGAAAGCAGAGCTGAAAGAGATGAAATATTTACGTTTGGGACCATACTTTTTCAGAGCATAGGTCTTGGCCATCTTGATGCAGTTTTCGGTAGCTTCGGAACCGGTGGAAAGCAGGAAGACAGTGTAATTTTCAGGATCGGGGGAAACTGCCTGAAGCATTTCAGTCAGTTCAACACGGCCTTCGTGAACGAAGACATAGCTTGCCAGCAGGTGCTGGTCAATGATTTCATGGAGTTTTTTCTCGATCCTGGGATGAGCGTGACCGGAGTTGGTGATCAGCACGCCGCTGGACCAGTCGATCCACTTGTTTCCGTAACGGTCAGAGACCTGGCAATCCTGAGCGGAGTGCCAGATGATGGGGGGCTGTCCGGACATGGAACGGGGTTCGCTCTTGCGCAGACGCTCAAAGAAAGGCAGTGACTCAGGAACGGGAATCGCGGTTTTGATGGAACGGTACTTGGTCTCGATCTGAGGTACTTCCACCGGGTTCAGTGAATATTCAGCCATTTTTATTCTCCTTGACTTTTAAAGAATGTATGTTGTTTACTTAAAAATTCAATCACTTTTTGAGGCGGACGACAGGCTTTTCGCCGGAGTAGTCGATTTCAGCAAGGGCGCCGCCGTTGGTGATGGAAAGGCGGGCGGCCTCCTGAACCAGTTCGTTGTAACTGGAGTTTTCAGGAGTGGCGATAAGTCCCTTTTCATTCACCTCTCTGATCGCCGCCTGACGGATGGCAAGAGCATTGGCAGGATCGGCAGCCACGCGGCTTTCAATTTCCTGAGCCATGGTCAGAGAAGCGGTCACAGAATCCACACCGTAGCCGATGGGTTTGAGTCCGGGGCCGGGATAGGGAACTTCGCGCATGAAATCGGGGTTGATGTAGGCAAAACTCTTGTCGCACTTGACTGTGTAACAGTGTTCAACGCCGCGGACATGGTCGTCATGATCCAGCAGTCCGGTACGGTCATCACCCTCAAAGTACATGATCAATCCCTGATCGTTGCCGCCGCCGGCTTCATTGGGATATCCGAGTCCGTTGTTGACAGAGAGGATGGCTCCGTTTTCAAAGATCACGCGGCCGTTTGTCCACATATAGGCTTCTTTGCCATTGGGGAAATTGCCTTTGCGTCCGGAAACAGTGATTTCCACAGGTTTGAGTCCGGTGATAAAGCAGACAAGGTCAACATAGTGGCAGCCCACATAGACAAAGGGATCCGTATTTTCGCAGGTAAACCAGTTCTGAAAGTTGGAGTGGCGGTAGTAGTAAGGCTCAAGGAGTCTTGCTTCGCCCAGAGCAAATTCGCCGAAAAGACCTTCGCGGCAGGTTTTGCGGGCAATCAGATTGCGGCGGTCAAAACGTTTGTGGTACTCAACGCCCACAAAGCAGCCCCGTTCTCTTGCCTCTTTTTCAATTTCCATGGCCTGATCATATTTGAGCACCAGAGGCTTGACGCAGAGGACGTGCTGATTGAATTCAAGGACGCCTTTGAGCACAGGATAGTGAAGCTGGTCAGGCAGAGCGATAATGACCATCTGATAGGGTTTCTGTTTGGCAAGGACCTTTTTGTAGAGTTCAGGATCGGTGCTGTCAGGCTCTCCGGGAGCAGGACAGGTATCAAAACTCTGATCCGGGAAACAGCGTTTGATGGATTCACTGTCACGCAAAGCGGCGACAGCAGAACTGCGCATATCTACCACGGTGATGTGGCCGATCACACCTTCGCGCCGCATCTGCAATGCCGCGGGGAGAAGAAGATCGTTGACGATCATACCGGCTCCGATAATGGTAAGATCAAGAGCTTGTTTTTTTTCGTTCATTGTTATTGTTCCTTACATTGATATGTATCAGAAGTTTCTATTTTATAAGTCGCTCAAGCACCACCTGAGCGCCCCCGACTGCCACACCGGAACTGCCGAAAAAAGAGCGTTCCACAGCGATTTTTCCTCCTGCGGCGCGGGCAGCTGAATTGTTTTCTATCATCTCTTTGAAACACTGGAACCAGCTGCTGCCGAACTCCAAAGCTCTGCCGCCCAGAATAATGGCTTCAGGATCAAACAAATTGGCGGCAGTTTCTGCGGCAAAAGCAAGCTGTTCGGCATTTGCGCGCGCCAGTTCCACGGCGTCGGCGTCATTTTGCTGATAGGCACTCAGAAAATCCGAAAAAGAACTTTCAACGCCTTTGCGTCTTGAAAACTCCGCCGCCAGAGCGCTGGGCCGGGCGTTTTCTTCAACTCTGCCGCCCCCCGGCAGCCGGAGCAGACCGATTTCTCCGGCAGTTCCATGGTGTCCGCGATAGATCCCGCCGTCAAGGTAGATCCCGGCTCCCACGCCGCGTCCGGAAGTCAGATAGACGATGCTGCTGTAATTTTTCCCTGCGCCGAAGAGAGCTTCAGCAAGAGCGGCGGCATTGGGGCGGCGTTCAAGGGTAACGGGCAATCCGCAGCGTTTCTCAAGTTTTGCGGCAAAACCGCGTCCCCGGATATCAAGGGTCGCTGCGCCGGTGACTTCATTGTTGAGAGAATCAACCACGCCGGAAACGGCAACCCCCACACCGGCAAGAGTGCTTGCCGGAGCTTCAGCGGCAAGAAGTGTCACAAGCTGAGAGGTGACTTCAAGGATATTTTCAAAATCATCGGCGTACTCAAGTTTTGCCGAACTCAGCACATTACAGGCACAATCACACACAACGCCGCGGATAAGATAATCATCGCCGAGATCGATCCCGATGGCGCATCTGCCGCCGGGTGCTATGCGGAGCAATATGGGCGGCTTGCCGCCGGTGGAGTCCCCCCTGCCCGCTTCAAGAACAAAGCCGTCGCGGACAAGTTCTTCTACAATGGCTGAAACTGCCGGACGCGTCAGCCCGCAGCGCTGGGAAAGTGCCGCACGGGAAATAACGCCTTCAGCACGCAACAGGTTGAACACCCGGCGCTTACCGGATTGTTGTGTTTTGCCCGACATTTGCCCTCTCAGATACACGCTTTACTTTTTTGCGGTCCGCCGGAAAACAGAAAACTCTTTGTAAACCAGCCTTACAAACATAATATAACACCTGCTTTTTTATAATTCAAGAAATCTTTTGAGTTTTTTCCCATAAATATCCTTTATGTCTCATTTCCGGAAATATTGCTGCAAAAAGATAATTTCTTTTTGCAAAAAATAAAGAGTGATGATATATTTCTCAAATGACACAATATTTCATTGAATTACGGAGAATAAAAAATGCTTAACAGAATCATTGAAATCATCGGGGAGAGCAAAAAAGGCCTCAGGGAACTTTCAGACGCTCTCTGGAAAAATCCTGAAACTGCTTATAAAGAATTTTTTGCCGCATCAGAGGCGGCGGCATTTCTTGAAAAAAGAGGATTTTCCGTCACCAAACCTTACTGTGATATTGAAACAGCGTTCCGCTGTGAATTTGACAATGGTCCCGGTCCGGTGTTCGCCATTGCCGCCGAATATGATGCTCTTCCTGAAATCGGTCACGGCTGCGGACACAATCTGATCTGCACCGCAGGGCTTGCCGCTTTTCTCGCAACAGCTCAAATCATGAAAGAAAAAGAGATCAAAGGGAAAGTCATTCTTCTGGGAACTCCTGCTGAAGAAGGGGGCGGCGGCAAGGTCTTCATGGCAGAAAGAGGCGCCCTTGAAGGGGTGGAGGGAGTGATCATGGTTCACCCCTCAGCAAAAAACACTCCTGACATGGGATCAACAGCCAACATAGGTCTTGAGGTGATATTCCACGGCAAATGTGCTCACGCGGCGGCATATCCTGAAAAGGGCATCAATGCCCTTGATGCCGTCAATCTTCTTTTTACCGGAGTCAACACCTATCGTCAGTATGTTCCTGAACATGTGCGCTTTCACGGCGTGATCCTTGAGGGCGGCACAGTTCCCAACGTTATCCCCGACCGCGCCCGCTGCCGTTTCTACCTGCGTTCTGCAGATGAAAAGTGGGCTCCCATCATTGAACAGCGTTTCCGCGATATCGTCAAAGGCGCCGAGCTGATGACAGGCGCAACGGCAGAGATCGCTCCTTTCCGTCCTGCTTACCGGGCACGGAAACCCAACTGCACCATGAATCACGCCTATATAGAATATATGGAAGCACAGGGGGCGGCGATTTTCATCCCGAAAAGGGCAGGACGGGGTTCATCAGACTTCGGCAACTTCTCTCAGCTTGTTCCGGGGATCCACGCTTATTTCGCGGTGGCAGAAAAATCAGAACCGACCGGACACTCTCAGGAGTTTGCAGAGGCCGCCGGAAAAGATTTCGCCTTTGAAAACGCCATGCGCGCCGCAGCCGCTCAGGCAAATGTGGCCTGCCGTTTCATCACCGATCCTAAATTCCGTCAGGCGGTCAAAGATGATTTTAAAAAGGGTTCAAAAGCCTACTGACCCTGCACGGTAAAACTCCTGCGTTCCAATGGTGAATGTGGGAGTTTTTGTTCTAAAAAAGTGTATCAGTCAAGATTTTCAATAATTTAACACGCCAACCTCTTGTATTTCAGAAAAAATCAGATTATATTAATGCAGACCATCTAAGAGTGACCTATTCCCAATATTCCAAGCCTCCCCGGATTTGTTTTTGCGTTCCTGACAGAAAATGAAAGGTTAAGGTTATGAAAAAACTCGCTCCCATCTCCCCGGCTTCCAGAGCACCCCAAGGACTTTTGCAGACATGTCCGAATACATCGGTACATCGCAGCAAGTTTTTCACGCTGATCGAACTATTGGTCGTTATTGCCATAATAGCCATTCTGGCAGCCATGCTGCTGCCGGCTCTGCAACAGGCGCGGGAGCGTGCAAAAAGCTCCGATTGCGCCAACAACCTCAAAACCATCGGTGCTGCGGTGAGTTTCTATCAGGCAGATTACAATAGCTGGATGCCGGGGGAAATAGCCTTGCCTTTCTTTTCCGGTCTTGCCAACTATCTGGGACTTCCTGAAAGACAGAATGCTGATGGTACGAGAGAAATTGATCCCTACCAGAAAGGACCGAAATTTGTCAGCTGTCCCAGCGACGTCCGCCGTCACTCGATCGCAGGCAAGGACGGAAACGGCGGATGGGACCAGGTCTATCTTTATTATTCCTATGGACAAAATGCCTATGCACGCCACGACTCGCCTTACGGGATCCCCCACATGAAACACCCTGTGAATCTGAAATATTCTTCAAAATATATCCTTCTTGCTGATGCCGAATGTGAAATCAAGT
>JAGBWB010000292.1 GCA_017629975.1 Lentisphaeria bacterium | reverse complement strand
TGGCGGTGGTGTTCCCCGTGCTGGGGATCGTGCTGGCACTTATCGTCATCTTGAGTTCCACAGCTGCTCTCATATTAGGAAACTGTATTTCCCCTTTTGAGAATTACCGTCTTCGCCTTGTCTGCATATTGACTCCGCTGCTGATGCCCTATGCCATTTTCATCTGTTTCACAGGAGTCATTACGGCGGTGCTGAATTATGGCCGCAGTTTTGTGATTCCGGCTTTCTGTTCTCTTTTGATGAACATTTTTCTTGTAGGGGGATTGCTCTGGGGATGGTATACCGGAGCGGGGCGTTCCGTCTTTTCAGTTGAGCCGTTTCTGGTGAAACTCAGTGTGCTCTTTCTGATTTCAGGAGTGATTCAGCTGGCATTGATGGTGTTACAGCTGAAAGCAGTCAACTTTTTGCCTGATTTTTCCGCATGGCGGAACCATACCGGAGTTCTGAAAAAATTGTGGGATCTGGCTCTGCCGGGCATTATCGGTGCCGGAGCCGTTCAAATCAGCTTTCTGGTGGACAGGAACCTTGCTTTTTATATCAACGATCAGGGTGTTGCCGCCTTGACCTATGTGGACAGGCTTATTGATCTGCCCATCGGGCTCTTTGCTGTGGGCATGGGGCAGGTCTTTATGGCGCGGATGACCGCCTCCGTCGCCGCAGGAGATATGGAAAGTTTGAAAGGGGACATGAATTACGGTTTGCGTCAGCTCTTTTTCCTGAGTATCCCCCTTGCGTGCAGCGTCTGTTTCTTTCACGAACTGATGCTCAAGATCATCTGTCTGGGGGGGAGCTACACCATGGCAGACCTTGACGCCGCAAGAAGAGTGGCTCTTTTCTACGGCAGCGGAGTCCCCTTTTTCTGCGCGTTGAAGATCATTCAGCCTGCATTTTTTGCCAGAAAAGATATGAAGACTCCCCTTTACTGCTCTCTGAGTGCCATCGGAGTCAATATCATCTTGAGCGTTGCCCTTGCCGGCCCCCTGGCGCAGGGGGGGATCGCTCTGGCAACTGTGATCTCATCGCTGCTCAACTGCACGCTTCTTGTGCTGGCTCTTAAAAAAAGCAACATCTCTTTCGGGCTCAGAGATGTGGGAGCAACCCTTTTGCGCTCCCTTATGGCCGCCCTTGCGGCAGGCTTTATCTGCAAAGCCCTTTTGGATCGTTTCTACACCGGTTCCGGCAGGCTTTCTGATATTTGCGCTCTGAGCGCAGTGGGAGCCCTTTTCGCAGTGATTTACCTTGTTGGCATCATCATAGGACGGGGCAGGGAACTTTCTGAAGCTCTCGGCAGATTCAGAAAGAAAATCTCATGACCCATTCCCCGCCGACGGGCGTCCCGTCAAAGGCGGAGCGTCCATAATCTCTCCGTCTGTCAAAGAGAGCCATTGACGCCATTGCACTCTCAGGAAGAGTCACGATCTCTATGTCAAACTCAGAGGGTGCTTCAAACTCTGCCGTCCCGTTTCCCGGTTTCAGGAATGTGCTGTATTCTTTGCCATTGACCTTGAAAATCAGCAGTCCGCCGGGTGTGAAAAGCTGCCACTTTACTTTGCCTTTCTCTTTTTTAACGGCGAACTTTTTGCTCAATCTGCTGCCGGGCACAAGATTGACCGCTGTCCAGCTGCCGCAGGTGAAAGGACCGTTGTCAAGAACGCCCCCTTTGACCCGGGTTCCCTCAGGACGGACAACTCGCATAACGGCGGCTTCAAGGTTTTCACCGTAAAAGTCGTATGCGCCCACAGTAATAAAAATTCCTGCGGCAAGAGCCAGGATCAGATAAAGTTTCCGGCGGCTTTCCCATTTTTTCCAGCGCAGAATCAACACGCTGACAAAGGCGCCCGCAAAGATGGCGGTCAAAGGCAGCACCGGCGCCCTGAAACGGGAAAGAATGTAAAAGAGGGCAATGGCGCACCAGTAGATGAAAACGAATCCGTAAAGGTATGCCCGTTTTTTGAAACGGAACATATTTCCTGCAAAGAGAAAGATCCCTGCCAGCGCACAGGCAAGAAGAACTCCGGAACGTCCCGGCACAAGAATGCTCAGGATCCGGGAGAAAGCTCCTTCGCCGTAGAAAGAGACATTGTTGGGGAGTTCCCGGCTGTCCCAGAAAAGCAGCAGTTTTCTGAACTGGAGTTCAAAAAACGCTCCCGGTTCCCGGCACATCCACTCTGCCATCTGCCGTGGTACGGAAATCCCCTGTGAACTTTTTGCCATGTAATCGTGGAAACTTTGCGGGTACTCCATGGGGCCTGCGGGAAGGGGCGCATTTCTTCCGCCGGGAGGGGATTCAGGGGTGTTCCCCAGCGCCAGCACCGCGTCAGCGGCGGTACTGGGACCTGTCAGAACGCCCCGGGCGCGGGTGTTGTGGCAGATAAAGGGCAGCTGAATTGCCAGAAAAACAAGAAGCATGACTGCACTTGAAATACCTTTCCTTTTGAAGGAAACACCTTTCATGAGGAAAATGGCAAGGAGCAGAAGAGGCATGAAAAGCAGAATGTTTCCCCGGGTAAGGGTGGCGATGCCCGCAGTTAAACCGACTGCCCCCCAGAGGAGCAGATTTTTCTTTCTCAGAGCTTTAAGGAGCAGAAAAAAGAGGAGCGTTAAATTGAAACACTGAAGCGTTTCATTCTGATGAAAAGGGGCGTAAAGGAGCAGCGGTGTGGAAATGGCTGTGAAAAGAGCAGCGGTCAATCCTGCTGTGCGTCCGAAAAGTTCCTTGCCTGAAAGACCTGCCAGAAAAGAGGTCGCACCTCCCAGCAGCGCCTGAATGACCGCCACTGCCCACAGAGAAAAGTTCCCGGCAAGATATATGACAGGCAGAAAAACAGCGTAGTAAAAGGGCTGATAGTAAAATTCTTTCGGGAACTTCCCCCGGGCGATTTCCTGTCCGAGCTGGATATAGGTGTGAAGATCAGAGGCCTGGGGCGGCCGGAGCATATTGTTGACACCGCCGTTGATGAGAGACATTTCCCACGCGACCCCCAGCCGCAGCAAAAAGGCAGTTACGGCGATCCCTGCAAGAATATGGATAAAAAAACGCCGGAAAAAGGGATTTCCGGCGTTCTCTGTTTTGCCAATAACCATCAGACAGTCATCAGATCTTTGTCTTTATCGGCAAGCATCTTCTCAAGAATGCCGATGTAACGGTCGGTCAGCTTCTGGATGTCATCCAGCATCTTCTTGAGTTCGTCTTCAGTGAGTTCGCCATTCTTTTCAGCTTTTTTGGCAGCTTCGTTGCCGTCGCGGCGGATATTGCGCAGAGCCACTTTAGCCTCTTCGGTTTCGGCCTTGGCCTGTTTGCTCAGAGCCTGACGGCGATCCTGACTGAGGGCGGGAATGGGCAGCTTGAGGGTCTTGCCGTCGCTGACAGGGGTGATACCCAGATCGGAGGCGATGAGGACCTTTTCAATTTTGCTCACAGCGCTGGCATCCCAGGGCTGGATCACCAGAAGACGGGCTTCAGGAGTGGTGATGTTGGCCATATCGCGGATCCGGGTGGGGGCGCCGTAATAGTCAACAGTGATATTTTCCACAAGGGCAGGGGAAGCCTTGCCGGTACGAAGAGCGCTGAAAGAGGTCTTCAAAGCCTCTTCGGTTTTCATCATATTTTCTTCAAGAGAATCAAGAAGCAGATCGATTTCCATAAATAACCTCCATTGAAACAAAAAATGAACATGCTTTAAGGTAAATATAGCGCAGAAAAAGCAATTTGT
>JAGBWB010000291.1 GCA_017629975.1 Lentisphaeria bacterium | reverse complement strand
GGAAGATCGCCAAGTGTCTCAGCAATCTCAAAACAAGCTGTTCCTATTCCCAGTTTTATGCCAGTGATAACAATGACTGGGCGCCCTTTGCCTATATGGCGGGTGAAGATAGGTTCGGATATGCTCCCGGCTACTGCGGTGTCTGGTATGTGATGGTGGGACCCTATGCCGGTTACAAGAAGTACAGCAATACTGCTGTTTCGGCGGTGGAAGGAAAATTTGTTCCTGTCAAACAGCCGGGAATCTTCTCCTGTTCAGGGCGTAAAGATCAGATTTCAGGCGGTTACGGCGCCAAGATCGATTACAGTATCAGTATCAACGCTGCGGGTATCGTTGCCCAGAATACGACCAATCTCGGCAGCCGCCAGCTGCGCTGGTCCAAGATGCGGCGTCCGGGGTGGAGGATCTGGAATGTGGATGTGAGACAGGAATCCACTGCCATGTATGTCAATTTGAATCCGGGAGGGAATTACAACGCTTTGAAATGGAGCCATATGGAGGGGAGAAGCGTTCCTGTGGTCTACATGGATGGACATACGGATATTCATCCCGCCCCTTTGCTTGGCAAATATCACGACAACACCCAGTGGGGGGAGTATACCAGAGGCCCCTTTTATTACTCTTACTGAATTGCCTTTGATATGTAAAGTCCCTGTTACTGCGGTCACGGCGAAGCTGAAAAATAAGAATTTTTAACTTTGTTGCAGAAAGAAACTTATGAATAAACAAAATTCTGTATTGAAAAGGAACCATTTTTTTACTTTGATCGAACTCCTCGTGAGTGTTGCTTGCAAAGTTAGGGTTTTGCCGTTTTATTACCTCAAAATAATTTATAAAAACGACACATCCTTACGCCCGACAGGGCGCACTTCACGCATTTTTGACAACAGTCAAAAATGCTCTTCACACCTTCACATCTTCACTCAATCAGCGTTCACGCTGATTGAACTTCTGGTTGTCATCGCTATAATTGCCATTCTCGCCGCCATGCTGCTGCCCGCCCTGCAGCAGGCAAGAGAGCGGGGACGCGCCGCATCCTGTACCAGCAATATCAATCAAATCGGCAAGGCGTATTCCATGTATCAGGCTGATAATCAGGACTATGTTGTCCCCTTTCGCAATGGGGGCGGCTCAGGCAACCGTTATTTTTACAACCGTACAGAGAAAACAGAACTGATCGCAGGCTATCTCGGATGTATCTCAGTTGAGAGTTCCCCAGCTAAAATCGGCGGCGTGAAATTGCTCTCTTCAGGCAGCAGGATCCCGGGGCCTCTTCTCTGCCCCTCTGCGCCTGTGGCCGGTGTCCGGAATGCGGATACCTATTTCTACAACATCAACAGTCAGCTGCAGGTTCAGAACAAGGTCAAGATCGTCAGGGTCATGCGCCCCTCTGCGGCGAGCGGTCTGGCAGAAGTGGGGTTGGCGCGTGGTGCCAATACGATCAGTTACTGGTATTACAGCAAAGGGGTTCACACAAGCAACGAATGTTCCCTCTATGACCCCAGACACAATGGTTCGCTGAACTTCCTCTTTCTTGACGGTCACGTTCAGTTGGTGCCCTTTGCCCGGATCCCCGATCAAGGTGAGCGTTCCGGCACTTATAACAGCATATTTTTCCAACCTATGTCCACCAAACCCACCCCCGGGTGGTGATTTTTTTCAAGAAGCGCTTTTCCGTTACGGGCAGGTGAAAACCCGGCGCAGAACAAGAGCTGTGCGGCTGGGGAGGTAGACGCTGAGTTTGGTTCCGTGGGGATTTTTGATGGTCCAGTAGCGGCGGGGGAACTCCACATTGCCGAAGCCGTCAAACTCTTTGCAGTCGGAGCAGAGCACGGACTCGTATTCCCCCGGGAGCGCCTCAAAGGTGTAGCCCGCGTAAGAACACTCCGGATGGAAGTTGAAAAGGAACCAGTAACCGCCCCGTTCAAAGATCAGCACCTTGGCTTCTCTGTCAATACGGGCGCACTGGGGCGCGGCGTCGTAAAATCCCTTGCTCCCGGCAAGTTTCATCACTGCCCGGTCAAATTCCAGCAAAGCGCTGAACCGCAGATTGGGGTCTTCGCTCAAACTCCACTGGCGTCTTGCGTATTTACAGGACCAGTTGTTGCCCTCTCTGGGGAAATCAATCCATTCGGGGTGTCCGAACTCGTTGCCCATGAAGTTGAGGTATCCGAACTGTCCTGTTGCCGCCGTGGCAAGGCGCATCATCTTGTGGAGCGCCACAGCCCGGTCGATCACCGGGTTGTTGGAGTTCCGGTGCATGGAAAAATAGACCTCATGTCCCGTCATGGTGAAAAGGGCGCTTTTCCCCCCCACCAGTGCCTGATCGTGGCACTCCACATAGCTGATGGTGCGCTCATCCCGGCGGTGGTTGGTGAGTTCATGGTAGAGCTGAAAGAGATCCCACTCCTCATCCCGCAGATCCAGCATCTTGAACCAGTTGTCTGTGACGCCCATGGCGAGACGGAAGTCAAAACCTGCGCCTCCCTCAGAGAGGGGGGCGGCGAGTCCGGGCATTCCGCTGACATCTTCGGCGATGGTGACGGCATCCGGGCGGACTTCATGGATCACCATATTGGCTAAAGTGAGACAGGCAAGGGCATCCTCATCCACATTGCTGTCAAAGTACTCCTCCAGCGAGGCGAAAGAGCGTCCGATCCCGTGGTCAAAGTAGAGCATACTGGTGACGCCGTCAAAGCGGAACCCGTCAACATTGTACTCCTCAAGCCAGAAACGGCAGTTTGAAAGCAGCAGATGGAGCACCTCTGTTTTGGAGTAGTCAAAGCAGAGGGAGTCCCAGGTGGGGTGGATCCCCCGGATCCCTTCGTGAAAATAGGTTCCTGTGCTGCCGTCAATGCGCGCCAGACCTTCCGCTTCGTTGCGGACGGCGTGGGAGTGAACAAGGTCAATGATGACACGCAGACCCATACCGTGAGCTGAATCCACCAGCTCTTTGAACTCCTCAGGCGTGCCGAAACGGTCGGAAACAGCGAAAAAGTTCGCCACATGATAGCCGAAACTTGCGTAATAAGGATGGTTTACCACCGCCATGAGCTGCAAGGTGTTGTAGTTGCCGGCGGCGATCTTAGGCAGGATCTTTTCCCGGAACTCTTTGAAAGTGCCGATCTTTTCCTCCTCCTGTGCCATGCCGGTGTGCGCTTCATAGATGAGAGTGCTGCCGGGGCGGGGAGGGACGGGGTGTTTGAAAACGTACTTTTCTTCAGGCTCCCAGACCATGGCGGTGAAGAGCTTGGTGTTTTCATCCTGACTGACTTTGCGGGCAAAGGCGGGGATCCTCAAGCCGGAACCGCCGGGCCACTCCACCAGCATGGCGTAGTGCATTCCGTGGTGCAGGGCATGAACAGGGAGTTCAAGCTCTTTGACGCCGTGGTCAAGGTTGGTCAGGCGGTACTCCTCTTTCACCTCCCAGTTTGAGAAATCCCCCACAAGGGTGATGGAGTTGGCATTGGGCGCCCACTCTCTGAAGATCCACTTCTCTTTTGTTTTGTGGAGTCCGAAATATTCATGACCTGAAGCAAAGTCCCCTATGGAGATCTTATTGCCGGTGAGCTTTTGGAGCAGCTGCTCCACGCGGCTGCGCCGGGCGGCGATCCGGGGGGCAAAGGGTTCAAGGCTGGGGTCGCTCCCGAAGGGGATCGGGACATTCAGGCACATGTTTTTTTTCATAGGTCACCTTGAGTTTGCATTGCTTGAAGAGAGGAGCGTGTAAAAGCTCCTCTTTTGATATTATAACACGCCGCAAAGAAAAAGTCAAGCAGAAATTGCCCGTTCCGCGTTCCGGGAAAGTTTTTTTCCGCAAAAAAGTGTTACCGGATCCTCAGATTCAGGGGGAATCCGGAGGGGTGGGACAGAGGGATGAAATCCTTTGACTTGCGGATGACCTTTTTCTTTTCCGCTTCTCTTGCCGGTGCTTCAAAGCCGGTGACCCAGAGTTCCAGCGCCTCTCTTTTTACGGCAGCTCCGGTCACTTCCAGACGGCAGAAAACTTCTCCGCCCTGAGGCAGTACAGCTGTGAAAAATGTTCCGTCAGGGGCAGGAATGATATCGGGGTTTTCCCTTTCCGCCTTGCCGGGACGGCCCCGGGGGATTTCGCTGACGGGGAGGGCATAAGCGCTTGATCTGCACCCTTTGAACCGGGAGGTGTAAAGTTTGATATTGAGCTTTTCCTGAGCTCTCCCGGAGATCTTGAAACAGACTTTGAACTCCCGCATCCGGTAAGGCGCTCTGACGCCGAAAGTGAAGCAAGTTCCGTTTTCAAGAGATTCTGTGTCGGCATGGAGCTGCTGCAGTTGAGAGATACGGTGTATCTCAGGAACCCCCGGACGCAGAGAGGAGGGGCGGTAACACTCAAATTTGCCTCTTGCTGCCGGAACAAGCTGACAGGGGTATTCAAGATCTTTCATGCCGGGGGTGTGACATCCTCTGAGGATCTTGACCTCATGGGGGGAAAAGGTGATGACTTCGCCCCCCTCAAAAATACGGCAGTCGGGGTAGCTCTGCTCATAAAAAGGCATTTCCCGGGGGAGCGTGTACTCTTGAGGAAGAGGGGCAGGGTTCCGCAATCCGAGAAGAAGCTCTTCCCCTCTGGCGCCGGGATGGAGAAATCCGTAGATCTGACCTGCTGAGGGATTTCCACCGACCATGCGGGAGCGCCCGGTGATGATCCGGGGTGCGTGGGCGCGCAGAAGTTCCATGGCGCCTCTGAGGGACTTTGCCTGCCACTCTTCCAGAGCCTCAGGCTGCAGCGCCAGCTGGTGGTAGGAGACGCCCCGCATCACCGCCCAGAGACAGCAGTCGCTCCAGACGCCGGGGGACTCCTGAAAGGGATTCCGCAGGGCGTGGGAAAATTCGTGGTTGTCGTAGACATCAAGAGGGAGAAATGAATCATCCCGCACATGGGCGCAGTAGTACACAGAGTCCCTGTGGGTGGTTGAGGCGTTCCGTTGATCCAGAGAGGGGAAACAGGTGTATTCGCAGTCGCCGCCGTCGGCAAGGGAAATATGGGTGGTGCGTGAAAGCAGCCAGGGGGAGGGCCACCGGCCGTTGCGGGTCATGATCCGGGGATTGATGTTCCGCAAGGTCCTGTTGATGCGTTCCATGATATTGAGGCACGCCTCCCGGACATGATTCCTTGTGGGGTAAAGTTTGTCAAACTCAGGAGCTGTGGCACATTCGTTGTCCCAGTCCATCTTGAAGAAGCGGCAGCCGTACTCCGGCGCGGCGAGTTCGCAGAGACGGCGGGTGAAGAGCTCTTCCAGCTTTCTGTCCGGAAGCACGGCGTAGTTGTCGCCGCTGTAATGACAGCTGATGCCGCCGCCCACGGTGATGCCCTGAGATTTGAGGAACTCCATATCCATGCCCACAGGGCCGTTGTGGGAGACCCAAAGGCCCAGAGCGGTGTTGGCGTTTTTCAGTTCCTGTGCGAAACTTTTCAGAGCCTCTTCGCCGCCGTAAGAACTTTTTGCCGCAAAGAAACTTTTTCTCTCCTGCCATCCGGCGTCAAGGGTGCATCCGTCAAAGTGGAGTCCCAGAGCGCTGAACGCCCGGAGCATCCCTGAATAGCTCTCTTTATCAACTTTGTACTCAAAGGCTCCCTCATAAGGATCGCTCCAAAAGGTGCAGAAGGTGAAATAGGGAGCCCTCAGTTTGGGGAGTCTGTACTGCTCAAGATAGGTGAAGAAAAGCTCTCTTATGCTGCTGCCGAGAGCTGTTACGGCGCGGACGCCTTTGATCTTTCTGCCCTGCCAGACGGGGAAGTGACGCAGCTGCCACGAAGCGGTCCCGTCAGGGCGGCTTTCAAGAAGAGTGTTGAACGCCGCCGGATGCTCAAGTCCGGTAAAGAGGTCATCCCCTGCAAGGGGATAGCCGCAGCCGGGTACGACTCCTGAACCCTCCTCTTCGGAAACAAGATTGGAAAGATCCACTCTGGTACTTCTGTATCCGCGGCTTTTCAAACCGGGGGCATAGACATTCTGGCGGTCGATTTCCAGATAATCAGGGGTGGGCATCGGTACTTCAGAAACAACTTCCACCTCTTTGAAGAACCACTCCCCGTCGCCGGGATAGACGGTCACTGTGAAGTGAAAGCGTCCGTCGGCAAAAGAGGTGCATAATCCCCCTCCCGAAACAGGAACCACCGGCGCCACATGGGTGCGGGCCTCGATCCTTTTTCCGTTGACGGAAATGGCCGCAGCAGGAAAATCAAAGGTTCTGGAAATGCCGGAAGGTGTGTGAACGGTCAGGCAATTTCCCTCCAAACTTAAAACAGGCTTGTTTTTTATCATGATCGGAACTTTGGGCTGATTGTATTTTTTCTATTTGGTAATACTATACCACAGGAAAAGGAAAAATCAAGTCAATTTCAAGATGGCGCTTTCAGAAAGATTGACTTTTGAGGGAGAGAGCACTATATTAAAACGGACCCCGTATCAAGATTACAAGGAGTTTGTTTATGCGTAAAGATTTCGGCCCCCAAACCTGGCTTTATCCCATGCCCGTCCTCATTATCGGAACCTATGGCGACGGAGATCAGCCCAACGCCATGAATGCCGCATGGGGCGGCATCCACGATCACGATCAGATCGCTGTCTGTATCGATCCGCCCCACAAAACGGCGGAAAACTTGCAGAAAAAAGGCTTTTTTACCGTCAGTATCGGTACTGCGGAAAAGGTCGTTGAATGCGATTATGTGGGGATCGTTTCAGGGAACGACGAGGAGAGCAAAACGGAAAAGGCAGGACTCCACGCCCGGCGCGGCGCCTTTGCCGATGCCCCTGTATTTGATGAATTTCCCATGTGTCTTGAGTGCAAACTGGTGAGCTTTGATCCCCGGACCGGATGCACTGTGGGGCAGATCCTCAATGTTTCCGTTGATGAAGAGATCCTGGATGAAAAGGGGAAGATCACTCTTGAAAAGTTCCATCCCCTCACCTATGACCCTGTGACCCACAACTACCACACCATCGGCGCCGTTGCCGGAAAAGCCTTCAGCGACGGAAAGAAGATCAAAGAAAACAAGTGATGTATGTAAAAATGGGGAGGCGTGAATTGCCTCCCCTTTTGTGTCTTTAAAACAAGGCTTTACAAACAGTTCAGATGTGCTTTCACTTCATCAAAGTCGGTATATTTAAGGAGTCCTTTGATCAAGCCTGAGTGGGGCAGCGGAACCACATCCTTTTCCATAAGAGAGGCAAAGTTGGTTGTTTCATCCAGAAATTTAATGGAAACCTTGCACTCTGTAAAGTAAAGCGCCGCCAGCGCCGCAGGGAACATGCCTTCGCCCCGGGCGATGAGACGGAGCTCTTTCACGCCTCCTGCGGCAAGGAGCTTCATGGCGCCCAGAATGTCCCTCACTCTTCCCGCCGCATAAGGACGCCCCAGCATGTTGCCGCATGCCCAGAAGTGGTAATCGTATCCGTAGTATCCGAAAGCCGCTCTTTCCATGTGGTCAAGGGCGTTGAGCGTTTCAGGCTGGGAGGGGTGAAGTTCGGGATTTCCCCACCAGCTGTATGTGTCGCAGGATCCGGGCGTCATGGCGCCCACGCCCCGCATGTCAAGGGCGTAACGCTCAAACTCTCCGGGGGCAAGTTCTGCGAGTTCGCTCATGGCGTCCCGGTGGGGGATGAAAAGCTCAACGGTTTCTGCCAGACCTGTCAGATGGTAGCAGGTAAGAGGATCGTAAGGACGGTAGAGAAGAGACATGAGTCTGCCTTTTTCAGTTTCAAGTCCGAAGCGTCCGAAGTAGGTTTCGTGGGCCTGCTTGTAGATGCGGAGCGATCTGTAATAGGGGAGTTCCGCCTTTTCGGTTTCAAGGATCTCAGCCAGCTCTTTTTTGCGCTCTTCAAAGGGGCGTTTTGCCCTTTCTTCCGCCAGAAGCGCCGCCTTTTCTGCCATGAACTGTCTCGGATGCTTTGCTCCGGGAAGATCATGGACATTTCCTGAGGCTGTTACCCAAAGATCCTTTTCACTCTCAGGAGGCGCTTCTGCCGGTTCAGGATAACGCCAGTTGATGCCCAGATGCCGGGTGAAGAACTTATACATGGCGTCCCGGTTGGTGTCATGATATCCGTGCCCGTAGGCGCCCATGAAGGTTTCCACATTTTCCTCTTTTCCCAGAAGCGCGTAGAACTTTTTCACCGCTTCATAGGTTTCTCTTGTTCCTCTGGGATCAAAGAAATCATTTCTCTGCCCCAGGATCAGGTGGGGCCGGGGCGCATAAGCGATCATCAGATCGGGCATTTCCAGCCCTGCTCCGGGAATGCCCGGAGGCTCCTGTTCGGCGCAGCAGGGCAGTTCGTTTTCCACATTGTGCCGCCAGCTGGTCAGATAGCAGCTGGGCGCCACCGCCGCCGGACGCTCATCAACGGCAGCCATAAAGGCGGACATGTTGCCGCCGCCGGAGTTGCCGGTGACGCCGATGCGTTTTTCATCCACTTCAGGGAGTGCGCAGAGGGCGTCAAGCATACGGAGCGCATCAAAGAGACACCAGGAGGAGTAGGATTCCCCGGCAAGGTCAAACTGTCTTGCGATCATGTTGTGCTGCCAGACACAGCGTCTGTGCATGTCGGCGCTTTCACCTTTGCCGTAGAGAGCCTTTTCCCCCTGTCCGGAGGGATCAAAGGTCAGCACCGCGCAGCCGTTGAGCGCCAGAACGGCGCAGCTCAGGCGGTAGGTGGATGAGGCTTTGCCCTCTTCTGCGTGGCCGCAGAGAT
>JAGBWB010000290.1 GCA_017629975.1 Lentisphaeria bacterium | reverse complement strand
GACACAATGTTCTATCCCATCAGCAAGCTGTTTTACAATCCACAGCCTGATAGGATGTCCCAGAGCCTTGAATACCTCTGCTTCTTTTTTGCAACAATCTTTTTCGTAAACCAACATAAAACACCTCGTTATTTAGTAATATAACATAATATTGTGAAGTTACAAGCGAAAAAACAGAGAAATATATTATTTTTGCTCGGGAATCTGGGGTCATTGAGTTGAAAAATGGTTGTTTGAGCATAAAATAATTCATTATCTCTTTTCTGCAAGCATAAAGTGGATAACCGTAACCCGAAGTGCTGTGGATTAAGCTCAAAATGGCATTTTTGAGATTGTTTTGCAAGGGGGAGTTTTTATAGGACTTTTATGTTATCTATTTTCAAAAACAGAGATTTTAGGTATTGGGGTGTGTGTTTCTGCAAAATCTTACTCTCTAACGCTTTATGAATTTTTCAATCGTCAGGACTTGAGTGCGATAGAAACAGAGAGAAACGCGGTTTTTTATTCAAAACACACTGCAGGAAGTCCAATTTAGAGATTCTCTGTTTGTGGCAGAGATTTCTGTAAATCCTTGCGAAACAGCCACAAAAGGCACAAAAAAACTGCTTGCAATCGTCAGCACTTTTGCAAGCAGAGAATTTGTTCTGGTGGAGCTGATGGGAGTCGAACCCACGGCCTACACGATGCGAACGTGTCGCTCTAGCCAACTGAGCTACAGCCCCTTATATCTTTCCTTAATATAGCATGGATTCAGGATAATTTCAAGCCCCCTGATTGGAGAATTTTGTCTTTTTTTGTGTTTTATGAGTGCAGACCTTTGACCAATTCACGAAGCCAATACGAAACTTTTTCCATGGAACTTATTTCAAGGTATTCTTCCGTGGTGTGACAATGATGATCCATCGGAGCAAAAGAAAGCATTTCCAACTGAGGTGCCGCAGGTGTGAATATCCCCGGCTCAAGTCCGGCGTGGATCGCACGTACCGGGAGACGTTTGCCGTAGATTTTTTCACAGGCCTTCTGACCGGCCTCAAGAAGACGGGAGTCCGATTTGAATTTCCATCCGGGATAAGGACCCTCTGCAATAAATTCACCCCCGAATTTTTCAAAGTGACTCTTGTTGGAGTCACTGACTGCTTCCCACTGGGCATCATCAAAAGAACGGGGATGACAACCCACTTTGATTCTGCCGTCTTCCGTTTCTGCAATAACGCCTATGTTACAGCTGGTCTCTACAGAGTTGAGCTCTTCCGAAAATTTGAACACTCCGTCAGGAAGAGAAGTCAGCATGGCAACAAATTCTTTTTGAAATTTCCGGCTCCAAACTTGGGGCGGAGTTGCAGCAGCTCTTACAAGAAATCCGAAGTCCGGAGCAGCATTGAATGTGGAACGCAGTTTTTTTGCATAGAGATCTGCCGCTCTTTGCGCGTCATCCAAGGCAATTTTCAGAACGCCTGTCACTTCTGATTCTCGGGATATGGCATTAACAACGCTCCCCCCCTTGAAAGACGCAACTGAAATATTTTCGCCCAGAATTTCAAGCAAACCTGCCATGAATTTATGAGCGTTTCCACGTTTCAGGTGAATGTCTGCACCGGAGTGCCCTCCTTCAAGTCCGGTGACCTCTATCTTTACACCTGTGCCGGAAGGCGTTTGGATATATTCAGGTGTGAAAATACCGTAGTTTTCCACGCCGCCGGCACATCCGGCATAAAAACAGTCATCACAGCCGGAATCAAGGTTGATAAGAAAATCGCCTTCAAGAAATTCTGCGGGAAGTTCTCTTGCTCCGTTGAGTCCAATTTCTTCTTCGCGGGTCAGGAGTGCTGCAAGGGCCCCGCAGCGGAGCTCACGGTCGGTGAGAATATCCAGGGCAAGGGCGACTCCTGAACCGTCATCAGCACCGAGAGTCGTTTCGCCGCCGCAATGGATCCGGTCTTCTGTGATCTGCACTTTCAGCGGATCATTCAGAAAGTCAAAGTCGCTTCCGGGAGCTTTTTGAGGAACCATGTCCAGATGCGCCTGAAAAATAATACAGGGAGCCTTTTCAAAGCCGGGAGCAGCCTTGCGGTCAATTCGCAAATTGCCGAAAGCATCCCGGCGCACCTGAAGTCCCTCTCCTTCGGCCTCCTGCGCCAGACGCTGTGCCAGTTTTTCTTCGTGTCCGGAGGGGTGAGGCGTGGCGCAAATCATTTCAAAAAAACGCCACACACTGTTTCTTTTTGCCAGATCGCTTAAAGTTTTCATAACAGACTCTTGAGAAAATTAAAGTTATCTTCAAGGATTTGGAGTTTACGCTCGGGCATTCCCTCCTGCTGACGGATCTCGTAGTTGAAGGGGCCCCGGTAATCAATATCTTTCAGCGCCTCTACGAAACCTTTCCAGTCGATCACACCGTTGCCGGGGAGCCAATGGCATTCATCAATGCCGTTGTAATCGGAAATATGGGTGGTGAAGAGACGCTTGCCCAGTTTGCGGGTCATGGCTGGGATTTGGGGATACTGGTTCATGATGTGGTTCACATCAAAACAGACTCCGAAAATTTCTTCATTCATCCCCTCAAGGATCTGCTCCATATCAGCAAGGGTGTTGCCGATGCAGAGGCGGGGCAGGAATTCCAGGGCGACTTTGACATTCATCTCAGCCAGTTCCTGTTCAACTTCCAGGAGACTTTTCCGGAGCTGGTTGATCCGTTCATCGCGTTCAGCTTTTACATTTGTCCGGATCTCAGTGGAGGGGTGAAGAACAATGAAACTGCATCCGAATTCTTTAACCGTCGCATAGTGGGCGCGGAATCTGGAAACAGCCTGGACTCTGAGCGTTTCATCCACATTGGAAAGATCATCGGCTCCGGCAAAGGGAATGTGAAAAGAAATAACTCTTTTTCCCGTTTCCTTGAGCATCTGCTTGAATTCTTCCCGGATCGCCCGGTCGTAATCGTAGAAAAACATCTGGGCGTTCAGCTCAAAGGTTTTGACTTCCGAATTGCGGAGCGCTTCAATAAGTCCGCGGTTAGCCATATAATCTGTCAGTGAGGAAAGTGAGGTTCCAAGTCCGCAATCAAACATTTTTTCTTCCTTGAAGTTTGTTTTTTATGTTGCTCCGTCAACAGTGATGACGATTCACCTTAATATAATCCCTGTTTCTGCAATATTCAAGGAGGTTTTGTGGCAAAACAGTCTTGATTTTTTCATGAATCAGCACTATTTTATACCTGTGTAAAAATTTCAGGAAAATAGGTATGACCGGAGCTGTACTCGTAAAGAATGTCTGGCTGGCGGCAGGAGATGCCGCGCCGTTGCGTAAAGTGAACTGTCTTGTCGGCAAAGACGGCATGATCGCCGCTCTTGAAAAAGATTTTTCAGCCTGTGCCGCAGAAGTTCAGCTGGACGGCAGGGGATTGATCCTTGCGCCCGGATTTATTGATGCTCACGGACACTCGGATATTTCTGCATTGGCCGCGCCTGAGTGTTTCAGCAAAGTTTCGCAAGGTGTAACAACAGAAATTTGCGGAAATTGCGGACTTTCAGCTTTCCCTGTAACTGCCGAAAATCTTTCCCATCTTCAGGAGCTTTACGGCAGCTACGGCGTTGATATCAGATGGCGCAGCTGCCGTGAGTATCTTGATTTCTGCCGGGAGTCCTGCTGCCGGAGTTCATTGGTTCCTCTTTGCGGACATAACACTTTGCGTGCTGCGGTCCGAAATTACGGAGAGGGCAGGGGGGATGAGGCAGAGATAAAAGAGATGCGCCGTCTTTTGAAGCGTGAACTTGATTCGGGAGCTGCCGGACTTTCTTTCGGCCTTCTTTACACCCCCGGCATTTTCGCAGAACCTGATGAGATTTTTGCTCTGATGCAGTGTGTTGCTCAAAGCAATAAAGTATGTACCGCCCATTTGAGAAGCGAAGGCGACAGACTTCTTGAAAGCGCTTCTGAAATGATAGAACTTTCTCTTGAAAGCGGACTCCGGCATTTTCACTTCAGTCACCTGAAGACAGCGGGAAAAGAAAACTTTTCAAAGCTTGACAAACTTTTTGAACTCTTTGAAGACGCCCGGCAGAAAGGTTTGAAAATTACCTGCGACCGTTATCCTTATATTGAATCCATGACACAGCTCAGTGTGGCTCTGCCCGGAAAATGGAAAACTCTGGATGATGTGGCTCTCAAAAAACTTCTTGCTTTTGCCGAAGAAAAAGTTCAGCTTGCTGCCGACTTGAAAAACGCCAAAGATGATGAATACTGGCAGCGCTGCCGGATCGTCAACTGCACACATCCCCGATTCATCTCTTACCGGGGGAGAAAAATCTGCGAAATTCCGG
>JAGBWB010000289.1 GCA_017629975.1 Lentisphaeria bacterium | reverse complement strand
GTTTGAGGCTGCTACCTGCAAGGTAACAGCCGAAAACGCTCCCTTTATCAGATCGAAGCGAGGGCGCTTTGACAATTTTGAGGAGTTTTGAAATTGCCTCAAAATATTATTTCTTTTCTTTTTTCCTGCAAAACAGCTTGCAATATCTTTTTCAAGGCGTTAAATTAACACAGTACCGCATTTTTTGACAGAATTTTGAACTTGTTAAAGAAAAAAGTATACGGGAGTACGGCTTATGAAACATGCAGATGAAAGTTTGGATCCGGCAAAACATCTTCACATCTTCACTCAATCAGCGTTCACGCTGATTGAACTCCTGGTTGTGATCGCCATTATCGCCATTCTTGCCGCCATGCTTCTGCCTGCCTTGCAGCAGGCCCGGGAGCGGGGCAAGACCTCAAAGTGTGTCAACAACCTGAAACAGATCTACGGCGGCCTCGCCGGGTACGCCGACGGTAACAAAGACTGGATGCCCCGCCGTATGCAGAACCGGGAGTTTTGGCACGATATCCGTCATTATCTGGGTATCCCCTCGGCCAAAGGAGGCAAAAATGAGGTGGACGTTTATCGCAGAGAACCTCTTGCCATGTGTCCCTCAGATGTTTTCAGACTCAATTTGAATCAGGTGGTCAACATGTGGTACTCCTACGGATTGAACTACTATGCCAGAAACGATATTGTGAGCCTTGATCCTGCCTATGCCCGTTTGCAGCGTCTTTCTGCGCCCCGGCATCCCTCGCGGATCATCGTATTGATCGACTCGTACCGCAACGATACCGCTCCCGGCGGATATGTTCATGTGGCAGGAACCGTCTGGCCCCTGAATATTACTAAAGAACGCAACAACGGTTCCGTGGATCTGCGCCACAACAATAAAGCCAATGCCTTTTTCTTTGACGGGCATGTGGGGAACTTTGACCAGGGAAAACTGGTCGGCAACGATGACATCATTCACGACGGAAATTAAAAGTTTGTTTCAAAAGAACAGTTGAACCATAAAAAAAAGGACTATCGTATGAAAAAAATCACAGCTTTCCTGCTCCTCGGAGCAGTTGCTCTGCTTTCAGGCGCAGAGCCGGGAAACTTTGAACACGCCATCAGAGTACTGGCGGAAAATCCCCCTGCCAGAAAATGTGTTCTGGACGCAAAAAAATCCATTCCGCTGAGCATCAAAGGCAAACCCTGTGTGGAAATCATCGTGCCTCCGGGCGCCCCCTCTGTGGTGCGTGTTGCCGCAGAAGAGCTGCAATATTTTCTTTCCGCCTCTCTGGGCGGCAAGGTTCCTGTTCTGAGAAAGCCCGGCAAGGCGCTCACAAAAATCCATCTGGGTGACTCCGCCGGACTGCGTAAGCTGGGCGTGGATGCCGCAAAGCTCTTTACGGAGGGCTTTGTGATCCGCACTTCAGGCAACGATATTTTCATCGCCGGAAGAGATATGAAACAGAATTTCGGTCAGGGCTGGGGCGACGGCGACCGGGGAACTCTTTTCGGCATCTACGGTTTTCTGGAAAAATTTCTGGGATGCCGTTTCTACTTCCCCGGTGAAATAGGTACCATCATCCCCAAACATGCTGATTTCTCCCTTCCCGGCATTGACATTTTTGACCGTCCCGACTACCCCCGACGCAACATCTACCCCGGACCTCCTGCCAAATGGTTCCCCGAAAATGACAACAAAGCCAACCGCTGGCGCCACTATATGCGGATGCGGCTTCAGAGCTTCTACATCCCTGTCTGTCACAGCCTTGAAAGAATGCAGTATCCGGAGCGCTTCGCCAAAACAAGACCCGACTTTTTCGCCCTTGCCCCCACCGGCAAACGGTACCTTGACCCCGGCAGCAACGTTTACGGCAACCTCTGCTTCACCAATCCCGACTTCAGAAACGAACTCTACAAAGATGCCGTTGCCTATCTCACAGGCAAAAGTGCCCAATCCCGCGGCATGACCCGCTGGGATCACAGCACTGTCCGCAAGGGATTTTTCAACATCATGCCCATGGATCTCTTCAGAGACTGCTGCTGCGCCAACTGCAAAAAGTTTGAGCGTGCCGATCTGGTGTGGGATCTGATCTGCGACATCGCCAGCCGCCTCAAAAAGAACAATATCCCCGGATATGTCACCGCTCTTGCCTATGCCCACTACTGCAACGTGCCCAACCGGGAGATCCCCGACAATGTGCTGGTGATGGTTTCTGCTCAGGGTCCCTGGGGCGACAAGAATCCCCCGGCGCGCGCCGCTCATGATGCCCGCATCACCGCATGGTACAAAAAGACGGGCCATAAGCCCTGGACCTGGAGCGCCGTCTACAAATACGGCGGTTTGCAGCTCCCCAATGTGCCTCCGTCAACGCCCCGCGCCATCATCAACTACTTCTCACGGCACAAAAATGACCTGAGCGGCTCTTTCATGGAGTCAGAGACCGACCACTGGATCTTATCGTTCCTCAACTACTACGCCTTCTCAAAGGTGGCGTGGAACAACGATACCAATGCCGATCAGCTGCTCAACGAATTTTATTCTCTCATGTTCGGCAAAGGCGCCAAACCCATGGCGGGATTCTTTGAGTCCATGGAAGATATCTGGATCAACAAGGTGGCAGGACGCATCGTTGAGACCCCTCTCGGTTCCAACGCCGTTCCCCCGTCAGATTACGAAGTCTGGGAAAAACTCTACTCCCCCGCCCAGCTCAAAAAGATGGAGCAGTTCATCGCTCAGGCACTCAAACTTGCCGGAAATGACACCATGGCAGTCAAGCGGATCCGCTACTTTGAACGCTATCTGCTGGGACAGATCAAAACCGGCGCTGACAAGTACTTTGCCACCCGCGCCGCCGTGGATGACTGGCGTTACACGGTGCTGAGCCTCCCCGGCGCCCCCGATGAAAAGGCGTGGGCAAAGGCGCCTGTTTCCTATATGATCCCGTGGAAACCCGCAGACACCTCTGACGTCCACTCCTCTTTCAAGGTGCTGCGTGACAGCAAAAACCTCTATTTCCGGGTCATCTGCGGCGAAAATGATCTTAAATCCATGATCACCGACCGCTCCGGCAGAGACAATCCCGATCTCTGGCAGGATTCTGTGGTGGAGTTCTTCCTCAACGGTTCCGGCGACAGAAAGGTTTACAACCACTTCATCATCAACTCAAAAGGGGAGATCTATGACTCAAAGATCACCAAACTGGGAGCCAAAGGCGTCTCCGATCTCAAGTGGAACTCAAAAGCCGTTGCCAAAACTGTCATCGGCAAGGATTTCTGGCAGCTTGATTTCACAGTTCCCCTTGCCGATCTGGGCAGGATCGACCCCAAAAAATTTGTGGCCAATGTGGGCAGATTCCGGGTGCTGAAACACAAATCCGAGATCTTCAGCTGGTCTCCCTACATCAAGAACTTCCACGACCTTGAGAACTTCGGTATCTTCGTCTTTGCCGATCAGCTCCCCAAAGATGAGAATCTGCTGAAAAACGGTGACTTCACAGCTCCTCCCAAAGGACGCTCCTTCGGCGGCGTGTGGCACACTTCACAGCAGGAGTTCAACCAGAACATCTCTCTTGACACCACCACCTACCGGGTGGGGGGCAAGTCCCTGAAGATCACTGCCGCCGACGGTAAGAGAGCCAGAGGAGTCACCTTCTTTTTCAATCCTCCTCTGAAGCCGGACACCACCTACAAACTCACCTGGCAGATCAAACTTGACAAAGTGACCCAACAGGGCAAAACCAGCGGCGCAGCGGTGAATATCGCCTCCCCCGGAAACATGTTCTACCCCCGGAACTGGTACTGCGGCACCATGCCCTGGACACGGCAGGGATGGATCTTCACCACTCCCAAAGAGAACAAAAAGAACCTCTCTTACCTGCGCCTTTATCTCTTCCGTGCCGCCGGAACTGTCTGGTTCGATGATATAAAACTTGTTGAAGTGAAAAAATAAAAGTTCCCCGTTCCCATGAAAACCGTTCTTGTTACAGGAGCCTCCTCGGGCATCGGACTTGCCGCTGCACGGCGTTTTGCCGCTGACAACTGGCAGGTCATACTTCTTGCCAGAAGAGGGGAGGTACTTGAAAAGCTTCTCTCTGAACTTCCCTGCCCCCCGGGAGCACGCCACTCCTGTATCGCCGGGGACTACGCCGATCCCGCCACTGCGGAAAAGACGGCGGAACTCCTTGAAACATACAACACCCTTGACGCACTGGTCAACTGTGCGGGCGTCATCGGCATTGAAGAGGCCGTGGGATCCGATCCTGAAAAGTGGCGTCTCCCTTTTGATACCATGTTCAACGGAGCGGTCAACATGACCCGCTGCGCCGTGCCTTTCATGAAAGAGGGGGGCAGGATCGTACATGTGACCAGCATCCACGCATTCCGGGCGGAAAAGATGTCTTCCGCCTACGGATGCGCCAAAGCCGCCATCACCCAGTACTGCCGCTCTCTTGCTCTGGAGCTGGCAGAAAAGGGGATCCTTGTCAACGCCATCGCGCCGGGATTCATCCGCACCCCCATGAGCAGCGCTTCAGGTGTCTGTGAACTGGATACCCCATGGTTCAAAGAAAACTATGTTTCCGGGCATCACCTGCCCCTGCGCCGGGCGGGAACACCGGAGGAAGCCGCCGGCGTCGCCGCCTTCCTCTGCGGTCCCGACGCCTCTTATATTACAGGACAGACCATCGTCGTGGACGGCGGACTGACCATAACATTTTAATTCCGGGAGCTTACTGGTAAAATGAAAATTGAAAATGTTGAATTTCATTATCTTGCAGATGATGTGATCCGCAATATCGGCGACGGCAGTCAGGATGCCCTGCTGGTCAGAGTCATCATGGATGACGGCAGCGAGGGCTGGGGCGAATGTGAAGCAGCGCCCCTTGTTTCCATTGCCGCCTGGTGCTGTCCCATGTCCCATCTGGCATGTAAACCCCTCAAGGATACAGTCCTCGGATTTGAAATCAATACCCCTGAGGATATTGCACGCCTCACCGCTGCTGTGCGGAGCAACAGCTTTGATCTGCTGCAATCCGACCACACCCTTTCCGGTATCGATATCGCCCTCTGGGACATGCTGGGCAGAAAGGCTCAAGTGCCTGTATGGAAACTTCTGGGGTACGAAAAAGCATTCCCCAAAACCGCCTACGCCTCCCAGCTTTTCGGCGACACGCCTCAGGAAACCTATGAAAAGGGGTTGCGCTGCCGCAAAGAGGGGTTCCGCGCCGCCAAGTTCGGCTGGGGACCTTTCGGTCTGGGAGAGGCGGCGTTGGATATTGAACACCTGCGCGCCGCAAGAGAGGGCGTAGGCGATGAAGTGGCTCTCATGATCGACGCCGGAACTGTCTGGGGCAGCAATACCTCACGGGCGGCAGAGGTGATCCCTGAACTCCTCAAGTGCCGCGCCGTCTGGCTTGAGGAACCCTTTACCTCAGGCGCCTTGAAAGCCTACGCCGCTCTGTCGGAGCTCCCCGGATGCGCCGGACTTATGGCAGGGGGCGAGGGCGCCCACAATCCCGACATGGCGAAAAACCTCATTGACTTCGGCAAGGTGGGATTCATCCAGATCGACACCGGACGCATCGGCGGCATCACCTCAGCCAAAGAGGTGGCGGACTACGCCTTGCAGAGAGGCGTCACCTTTGTGAACCACACCTTCACCACCAGTCTGGCGCTTTCAGCCTCCATTCAACCCTTCGCCGGCATGAAGGACTCCTGCTGGTGCGAGTTCCCGGTGGAAAGCGCCCCCCCGGCCCGGAAACTGACCACTCAGCGTCTGCTCCCGGATGCCGACGGCATGATCACGCTCCCCGACGCCCCCGGATTGGGCGTGGAAATCAACTTTGAGACCCTTGAACGCTACGGCCGCAAGGTAAAAATCGAATATGAAGACAATGTTATCTGGGAAATGAAATAAGTTTTATGAGCAAAGTACAGATCCTTGTACCGCCTCCTGCGGTGCTTAAAAACGGCGAACCTGACGCCGCCGGAATGAACCGTTACTTCAACTGGATGGCGGATCACGGCGTTGACGGACTCTTTATCAACGGCAGCACCGGGGAGTTCACGCGCCTGACCGATGATCAGAAAGTTGAAACGCTCCGCATTGCAAAAGAGAGCGTGGGCAACCGCATGTATCTTATTGCCGGTGCCATCACCGGCTCCGCCGATCTGACCTGCCGTCTGGCAGCCAGATATAAGGAGTACGGCGCCGATGCCATCGCTGTGGCGCCCCCCTATTACTTCAAGCACAATCAGGAGTCCATAAAAGCCTTTCAGCTTGAAGTGGCGGAGCGCTCCGTGCTGCCTGTTTATCTGTATGACATCCCCGCCTTTTCAAACGGCATGAGCTTTGAGGCCATCGTTGAATTGAGCGCCCACCCCAACATCATAGGTCTGAAAGACAGTTCAAGGGATTTTTCACGGTTTGAATTGCTGCTCTCAACCATCAAAAAGAGACGGCCTGAGTTCAAGATCTACACCGGCACCGAAGAACTTTTACTCGTTTCTCTCATCATGGGCGCTGACGGCGCCACCATCGCCACAGCAGGCATCGTGCCGGATCTGGTGCGCCGCCTTGCCGATGCCTTTGAAAAAGGGGATCTTGCCGAAGCGAAAAAGGTGCAGTTTGAACTGCTCCCCATGATCCGCAAGTGGGCGTCAAAGGATTTCCCCGAAGGATTCCGGGACGCCGTCGCCGAACTGGGCTTTCTCTGACCCTGCCCCGGCGGAAAACTCTTGTCAACAAACACACCGTGGAACATTGAACCGTGAAGAAAATACAAAACACCTGGATCGATGAAGAGCTGATACTCAATGACTCCGGCTCCTTTGAACGCATGTGGGACTACATGGGGGGAGATCAGGAGGATCAGCTGCCCTTTTCATTTTACTCCGGCACCGCTGAAAAATTTTCTCCGCCCCGCATC
>JAGBWB010000288.1 GCA_017629975.1 Lentisphaeria bacterium | reverse complement strand
TCAGGACGGTTTTTTTCTTGCCGGCAGAAGTCTGACTTTCCCCGTCATCGCAGGATCTCTTCTGCTGACCAATCTTTCCACAGAACAGCTTGTGGGGTTGAACGGTTCAGCTTTCAAAGAGGGAATGAGCGTCATGGCGTGGGAGGTCGTCGCCGTGGTTGCCCTCGTTTTGATGGCGCTCTGGTTTCTGCCCAAATTTCTCCGGGCAGGCGTAACCACTGTACCGGAGTATTTGCGCTTGAGATTTGACGGAACCACAGGGGCGGTCTGCAATCTGATCTTTCTTCTCTCTTACATGCTGATATTGCTGCCCATCATTCTTTACACCGGTGCAAGAGGTATGCTGGACATCCTTGATCTCGGCTCTCTCCTGGGTGTCCAGAGCGAAGTGGCACAGCTCTATATCGTCGTCATCGCGGTGGCTCTCATCGGCGGTGCCTATGCGCTTTTCGGCGGATTAAGATCCTGCGCGGTTTCGGACACCCTCAACGGTATCGGTCTTCTTGCAGGCGGAATGCTTATTGCCTGGTTCGCCTTTGACGCCCTTGATGCCGGAGGTTTTTCCGCCGACCTTGCCGCATTTACCGCAGGCGGCGGCAAGCGGATCAACTCCATCGGCGCCAATGACAGTGAAGCGCCTTTTTTCGCTCTCTTTACCGGGATCCTGCTCATCCACACCTTTTACTGGTGTACCAATCAGCAGATCATCCAGCGTACTCTGGGAGCAAAGTCCCTGGCTGAAGGTCAGAAAGGAGTGCTGCTGACAGGACTTCTGAAACTTCTGGGACCTCTTTTTCTGGTGATTCCCGGCATGATCGCCGCCATTCTCTTTTCCAAAGGAGCGCTTCATATCCCCGTCAATCCTGAAACCGGTCTTGCCGTTTCGGACAAAGCCTACGGTGCTCTTGTGAACATGGTCCTGCCCGCACCTCTGAAAGGATTTTTTGCCGCAGTTCTGCTGGGAGCCATTCTTTCAAGTTTCAACTCTGTGCTCAACAGCACCTGCACACTTTTCAGTCTGGATGTCTACAAGCGTTACATTTCTCCTGATGCAGAAGACAAAAAAGTGGTCCGGATCGGACAGTATTTCGGCTTTGCAGTTACAGTGGGTTCCGTCATCATCGCCCCCATGCTGATGAATGCGGGGAGCATTTTCGGATATCTTCAGAGCATGAACGGCCTGACTTTCATCCCTCTTCTGGCAGTGGTCTTTGTCGCCATGATCTCACGGAAAGTTCCTGCCAAAGCCGCCAACACAGTTTTGATCTGCGGCATTGTTCTGAATGCCCTGGGTTACTTTGTTTCCCCTGTGAAAGAGTGGGCGGCTGCCATCGGGCAGTTCCACTTTGTCGCCATCGTCTTTGCCCTCATGGTCATCACCATGCTGATTTGGGGGGCAGTCAAGCCCATGGCAATTCCTTTTGAAGACAAAGATGCAAAAGTGACCGACCTCACCCCCTGGAAATATGCCTTCCCGGCGGCAGGAGTGCTGATCGTGATCATTGCTGCCATCTACGCTTCATTTGCAGATTTTTCAGTTTTCAAAGAGGGAAAACCTGCCTATCCCGCAGTGACACTCCAGAAAGCCGCGGTCGGCAAATAAGTTTTTCCGCAGCTTCTGCCGACTTGAAATTTGAGGGTGGAACGGCTATATTATAAAAGGCGCCAAAGAGAAAAGGGGAGCCTTTTTTTCCAGTAAAATTCAGAGGGACTTATGGCAAAAAAAGTTTTTGTTTCCGGATGCTATGACATGCTTCACTCCGGCCATGTCGCCTTTTTTGAAGAGGCGGCACGCCATGGGGACCTTTATGTGGGTCTGGGGTCTGATAAAACGATCTATGAACTCAAAGGGCGCAAAACCATAAACAACGACGCGGAACGGCTCTACATGGTCAAAGCCATCCGTTATGTGAAAGATGCCGCAGAGCGGGACAGAGAAACACAGCGCTGTTTTGAAGCACAGCTCAGAATGTTCCCTGCCATGCTGACGCCCGATGTTGCCGAAGAGATCGAAAAGCTCCGCAGCACAGCTCTCGGGTGGAAACTCAACGGTGCCGGGGGCGGCGGATATCTTATACTTGTTTCAGAAAAAGAGATCCCCAACGCCGTCAGGATCCATATCCGCCGCAGCTGAACCTTTTTACCGCGATTTTGTAAAGAATATATAATCTTCAGGAGAAATTTTTATGTTTTCCGTCACCGATACCGCCCGCAGGGCAAAAGAGGCCTCCCGTCTGCTGGGAACTCTTTCAGGGGAGTGCCGCGCCGCAGCACTCAACGCTATGGCCGCCAAACTCATCAGCTGCAAAGAGGAGCTTATGGCAGCCAATGCCGCTGATCTTGCCGCCGCACCCGGACTTTCAGAGGCTTTCAAGAAACGCCTTCAGGTCACTGAAAAGATTTTCAAATACATGGTCAACCGCTTGGAAGAGGCGGCGGCTCTGCCCGATCCTGTGGGCAGGATCCTTGAAGGGCGCACCATGCCCTCCGGATTGCAGGTCAAACGCGTTGCCGTTCCCATCGGCGTTATCGCCATCATCTATGAAGCACGCCCCAATGTGACCACTGATGCCGCAGCGGTTGCGCTGAAAAGCGGCAACGCCGTCATCCTCAAGGGCGGATCCGAATCTCTGCGGACCAACAAAGTCCTTGCCGCCGCCATGCGCGAAGCGGCAGCGGAATCAGGGCTGCCTGCCGATGCGATCCAGCTGATTGAAAGCACCGACCATGCCGTTGTGGGGGAACTGCTCAAGCAGGAGGGCTCCATTGATCTCATCATCCCCCGGGGCGGCAAGAGTCTTATCAAAGCCGTTTCTGAAAACACCCGGATCCCGGTACTCAAACACTATGACGGCATCTGCCACCTTTATGCGGCGGAAGATGCTGATACGGATATGACCATCTCTCTGGTTGTCAATTCCAAGTGTCAGCGGGTGGAGGTCTGCAACGCTCTTGAAACGCTCCTTGTGGATGGAGCATCTGCGCCCCGGCTGCTGCCGGCAGTGGCGGCGGCGCTCCGCCAGGAAAAGGTGGAGCTCAGAGGATGTCCCCGCTGCTGTGCCCTGGTGCCTGAGTGCGTGGAAGCCACAGAGGAAGATTGGAGCACAGAGTATCTTGCACCCATACTTTCCATCCGCATCGTGGACGGCATTGAAGAGGCGATGGCGCACATTGCACGCTACGGCTCCGGACACACAGACGGCATCATCACCAATTCCCTCGCTCTTTCTGAACACTTCATTGCCGGCGTGGACTCCGCCTCAGTGCTGGTCAACGCCTCGACCCGTCTTTCAGGCGGCGGCGACTACGGCATGGGCGCTGTGGTGGGCATAAGCACCGACCGTCTTCACGCCCGGGGACCTGTGGGACCTGCGGAACTCTGTTCCTACAAGTGGGTGGCTGTGGGCAGCGGACAGACCCGCTCCTGACACCTTACCGTATTCAAAAATCGCTGCGGCAGCGGCTCCTTTCGGAGTACCGGCACCGCAGCGTTTTTTTTGCTTTTATTCTGAGCGCTTCTGTTTCAAGATCTGCAACACAAACAAAAAAAAGACCTTACCGAAAGGTAAAGTCTTCAAGTCAAAGATTGGTAGCGGGTCACAGATTCGAACTGTGGACCTGCGGATTATGATTCCGACGCTCTAACCAACTGAGCTAACCCGCCGCCATGTTTATAATATAGCACCGCATTTTCTGAATTGCAAGCACGATTTTCAAAAAAATCCCAAAAAAGTGTGCTGTTTTATAAAATTTCAACGCCCGTCAGGTATTCCGTTGGTAAAAAGCTCCTTTTCCAAGCCGATATTGAGCCGGATGCACTCCGGATTCCGGGCGAACCAGTCGGCAAAGTTCCACTCAGCGGGTTTGCCTTTGACATACTTCAGCTCCTCTTTGCTGTAAAGTCTGCCCAGTTCATTCATTTCCCGGTTGTATCCGTCGGTCATTTTCATAACACCGGGTGCGATATCTTTCCAATGCTTGAAAGTCAGAATCCGGGGCACCGCAGGCATATCCGGATTGCCGTGGATGGAGGTACGCTTCTGACCGGAGTACTCAAGGTATGTCTTGTAATTCACAGCTTCACTGACGGGATCCCCCTCGATCCTGGAATAACGGCAGAAAACACGGTGGGACTCCGGTGTACGCCAGCAGTACAAGTTGGTTGACTCTTTCAAAGACTCCAGATTGAGCATGGTAAAAGGCGCATTGCGGATCTTGCCGGGTATGAGATCCATAAAGACATTGTTCCGCATGGTTGCGATCTCAAAGGGCTGGTTGTGCAGATAAAAGTTGTTGATCTGATTGCAGAACCAGACACAGTTGCGGATCAGCAGATTTTTGCAGCGCAAAAAGGAGGATCCGTAAAAGCCGCTGGTGATAAAACAGTTGCTCACGGTGAGATTTTCAGTAAAGTTCCCGTGGATCATTCCCTGAGTGTAGTTGGAACTGCGTCCATCATAGAAACAGCGTTTGAGAGTAATATCTTTTCCGCCGCGGATCGTAATGGCGTAACCGGGAAAATCCTTGAAAAAGAGACCGTCAATGGTGACATTATGCTTATTTTCAAGCACAATGGCATTTTTGATGACCATGCGCCCCTTGAGCCACACCTTTTCGCCGGGAACGTTCCGGAGCGTCACATTGCTGACAGGCACATACAGCGTTTCATAATAGGTTCCGCCGGGAATCAGCACAGTATCCCCCGGACGCGCTTTTTTAAGAGTTTCACTGATGGAGCTCCCCGTCACTTTGAGCTGCCGGGGGGCATATTCCTTCTTCAATGTGGTAAAAGAGTGCACCTTGCTTGCCAGCGCCGTACGGGGCTCCTGACGGTTTTTGACGGCAAGTTCAATATTTGCGTGATGCTCACGCAAAGGCGTCCGGGAGTTGATCCTGAAATAGTACTTTTGCCCCGGTTCAAGACCGGTCAAACTGACCGAGTGCCAGAAGCCCCCAGCAAAGAGAGTGCCGCTGCTGTTTTCGCACTTCGGCGTCCTGCCCCAGAGCAGTTCGCCTGAAAAATCGGCACGGCTGGTCCACCACTGGATCTCTGCGCTCCTGCCGGTGATCATGTGGATGAAAGGACCGATGACCTGAGGCGGATCCTGACGCCTTTCCCAGCGGCAGGGGCCAAGGGCAAAGGCATCAAGAGAAACACCATTATCAAGAACATCTGCGGGAGTCCCCACATTACTGTGACGGAATCCGTTGAAATTGGCAAAGGAAGGTTTTTCAAGGAACTTGCAGTGGGTCACTTCGGCGGCCTTGCCGGTTCCGGCAAAGCTCTTTTGAAATTCGCAGGAATAAAAGCGTACTTTCTCCCCTGAATACTTGACAGGCTCTGAAAAAAACAAGCTGTTCAAGATTGACATTTTTTCCACTGACAAGAGCTCCTGCAATGCGGGCGCGCCCCTTTTTGCCCCGGGTTTTGATGGTCACATTGTCCGCAGAGATCTTGAGGAAAGGGTAATCCCCGGGAGCCAGCAGAATGGTCTCCCCGGAGCGGATCTGCTTCGGCAAACCGATGGTCACGCTTTTGATACTCCGGAAATCGTGATTCTCAGGATCCGCATAATATTTGTTCCAATCGGCGCGTTTGATGGCGCGCAAGGGAGAAATATCTTTGGGGTCGTACCCATTTTGAGTGGATCCGTTTGCTCCGAAAACATTGTTTTTGTGCTGAAGAGCAGTAAGAGTGCGTTCACAGTAAGAGTTGATCACCCAGCAATTTTCCGGATTGCTGCCTTTGACATTGATCCCGTCTTCCCCGAAAGAAACACAGTTTTCAATGCGGTTGTTGAGAAGTTTCCCCATGTAATAACGCATACCGAATGTACTTCCCGCATCGGGCTGACGGAACATGGAAACAGAGTTGCGGATCACATTGTACTGGTTTTTCTCGCCGCCCCAGCCGATAAAATTAGCTCCGGAGTCAGGGGCATAGGAACCGTTGGCATAAGCGATACACCGGTCAAACACATTGCCCCATCCGGTAAAGTTGAATCCGTTGGAGCAGAGAAACACCCGGCAGTCAGTGATCTTGCAGTTTTTTCCGTCAGAGATCCTGAGTCCTGAAACCCCGCTCCAGGCATCGATCTGTTTTCCGGCATAAAAGCCACCGATGACCAGCCCCTCAATGCGGACATTTTCCGGCTTATCAAGGCGCAATCCATAGCCCCGGATCACAGAAATGGTCATGTCATGGCGTCCCGGATCCTGCCCGTCTGAGGAAGACACATAGAGTTTTCCATTCTCTTTGTACCAGAGTCCGAAACGATACTCCAGCTCCTCTTTGCTCACAGCGGGCAGAAGGATCTTGAGAGTGTCGCGTTCATTGACACACTGCACATTTTCATTCCAGTCGGCAACGTAAACAAAGCGGTATCCTTTGACTTTCTGAAAGCGGGGTGCCGCCTTGTCACCATACAGAAAGACCGATCCGGGGAACCGGGCTCTGATGGTCACATTTTTGAGACGGCGCTTGATATCAACGCTTTCAAAATATCTGCCGGGTTCAATGGTCAGGGTATCCCCGGGCTGCAATTTGTTCACGCCGTATGCAATGGTCCGCCAGGGAGCTTTTTCACTTCCGGGACTCCGGTCATTGCCGGAAACGGCAACAAAGTACTCTGCCCCCTGAAGAAAAAGGGGGAGAGCAAGCAGAAAGAGAAAAATCTTCTTTATCATAACATGACCTTTCAGTTTCCCGGAAAGGTTTTATTTGGCAGGCACGAAGTCGATCTTCACATCTTTGATCACAGTACCTTTAGAGTTGCTGTGGGCATAGATGTTGATGTGGAAGTGACTGACCTTGCGGAGGACACCTGCCTTGTCAGGCGCAGCGGCATCTTTGAGCACGATCTCGCCCTTGACCACAGAGAACTCCTTTTTGCCCTTGAGGAGGACAAAGTTTTCGCCGATCCATCCCTCTTTTGACCACTGACCGATACGCAGACTCACGTTGTCGGAGTCTCTTTTCATAGTGATCTCATAGACGAGTTTATCCCCCGCTTTTCCCGGGAAAGAATTTTTGAATTGCAACTTCTGCAATTTTTCCAGAGCAACAGCCTTGACGCCGTCAACATCCACAAGTTTCCCCTGAGTCTCCCACCAGGAAACTGGAGTTTTGCGTCCCTGTTTGAAGGGCATCTGCAAATCCAGCGGGGCAGCTGCAAGAGACACGGCAGAGAGCAGTGCGGCAAAAGCAAAAATGTTTTTCATCTTTTTTTCTCCTTTTTGTTTTTCAGTAGCTCAGTTCAACCATCTGGTGACACTGAAGTTTCTCAAGAACAAACTTCACCTTTCCGTTTTCGCAAGTAAAGGGAAGTTCTTTATTTTCAGGGACAAGTTTTGCCCCGGTCACGGCTTTTTCAACGTTCACTTCAAAGTTCACATTATACACGGGCGTGAGATCCTCAATGACCTCAACAGGAGCAGTTCCTCTTATTCCCGGCATAAAGGAGTCAGACGCCATACCTCTCAGAGAGGCGACGGCGTAAAGGGCGTGGAAAATGTAGCGTTTTTCCTCTTTCTGTTCCAGCAGAGAGACTCTGCCCTGGGAGGGGAGATCCGTAATGATCTGCAAATTTTCTCTGCCGATAAAGGCGGTAACAGCGTTCATGACGAACTGTTTCAGCACCACAGCGCCCCCCACTGCGTAAAGGGTGAAGACCGGATGGGCGAAATAAAGGATATTGTCACTCATGACGCCTGCATCATATCCGGAATCTTCAGGCTTGTTGGGGGTATGCTGGTGAGAACAGAAGTGTTCATAATTACGGGTGAAATAGGGTTCATAGATTTTGCCCAGACTTTTACCGCCGGAAACGTTGATCCTGACCGAAGGACGGTACATCACAAAGGGCGTATTGACATTGTCAGGGGCGAACTCATCTGCAACTTTGATGTAGTTGGGGATCTGCATGTCCAGTTCTCCCGCTTCAACGGGCAGATCGTAAGCAAGTTCATCACAATCCTTTTTGAAGAGCGATGTTCCAGAAAGGATCACTTTTCCGCCGCCGGCAAGGAACTTTTTCACCTTTTCAAGGAGCACTTCATCACATCTCAGATCATCGGCAAGGATCAGCACCTTGTATCTGCTGAAATCCGCCCAGGAGTCCAGACGGTCAAAGGGAATATGGGATTCAAGCAGCAGACGGGAAACGCCGATCTCAACTCTTTCGTTTTCAGGCTTGAAGCCGTTGATCCCCACGTTGGAAAGAATGGCGACTTCGGCACAGCCTGAAACTCCGGAACACCAGGGTTCTTTCCGTTCCACATCGGCGTAGGCTTCACCGATGAGACGGCAAGTGCTTTCATCCAGCATTCCGGCAGGGTGCAGCTGGTCGCCCACGCTGCATTTGGAGCCTTGAGCAAGCATGGCGCAGCATTCATAGCGCAGGGCATTGGCAGATTTGAAGCCGCCGAATTCGCCCCAGGTGGTGTGAAACTTGCCGGTCATACCCAGATAATCAAGCTCCTGACTGCGGCAGAAGGCCGCCATAAGGGGGTAGTGGTCATATCCCCAGCCGCCTGTGGGGAGCGATTCAAGTTCAAGATGGCTGAAATATTGCGCCATGTGTTTATAACCGGGACCAAGATAGTGTCCGGCATTGTGAAGCACCGGCATCTGCGGGTTGACACTTCTGGCGGCTTCGCAGCTGCGTTTCATGTAGTTGGCAAGGACCTGATCGCTGAAACGTTTGCGATCCTCTTCGCAGCGGGGATCAAATCCCGCCTTTTTCATATCCCGCATACACCAGGGGCAGCAGCACTGGTTCTGGCTGATGATGTCAAAAAACATGCCGTCCGCATCGGGAAAGAGCCGGGCGGCTTCTTCGATCAGAGAGCAGAGGTAGTCCATGTAAGGGGAGTTGAAACAGAGGGACTTGAATCCGGGAAGCACCGGAGAGGGCTGCCACCCGACATAACGCCCTTCAAAATTGAGTTCCCGCCAGCCGGGTTCTCTTTCGGCGACCATATTGTTGACGCCTGCGGTAATGTAAATGGGAACTTTGACATTGATCTCATGGTAGGCGTCGATCTGGGCGCGGAGCAGATCAAAGTCAAGTCCGGGATGCATGACGCCCACCTGAGTGGGGTGATAGCTGTAACCGTGGTGGCAGCAGGAAAAGCAGGTAATAGAGTCAATATGCGCCATTTGCAGACGCTCCTGCCACAATTTTTTGTCAAATGCTTTTCCGATGCCGGGAATCGCGGGGGAAGTATGAAAGTCCAAATGGACCTGACGGAATCTCAATTCATGTCTGCTCATTATATTTACCTTAATTATGTTTCAAACAGAAGACCATTCTGTTTTTTTATCCCGGCAGCACCAATCGGGTCACAGCGGGGGTTGTTTGTTAATTTAGCCTGCCAAAAGGAAAAATGCAAGAAAGGATGCCACTATTCTTCATAATTTTTTACAGATTGTCATTATTATCGTGAAGCAGGCATAGAGTAAAAACAAAAGAAAAAATGGCAAATAAAAAAAGAAGTGCTTGACTTTTTCTCAAATCAAGTGCATATTAAGAGCAATATATTTAAAAATAAAGAAAACAGGGCGTAAATCCTTATGCGTTGCGAATATTGCCAGAAAGAGTTTCCGGTTGAAGATGAAAGGTTAGTGGGGCAGGACGTGAAGTGTCCCCACTGCGGTATTCCCAGCTGCTGCAGTGACCGCAGAGTGCTGATCGTATGCCCTGCATGCGGCAAAGAACTTGAAGGTGAGTTATGGATGCTGGGCAATCAGGCAGAATGCACATACTGCGGCCGGGATATCCAGCTCAGCCGTCCGCCGAATCCGGGGGATGAATTTTCAAACTCCTATTTGCCGGCCAATTATACTTTGGGCAACTACATCATCCTCCGCTGTATCGGTATCGGAGGCATGGGTGAAGTCTATCTGGTACGCCACAAATTTCTGGATCGCCAATGCGCTTTGAAACTGTTCCGTCCCAACAGCAGCGGCACTGTGGGCACACTCTCTCTTGAAGCACTTGTCCGTGAAGCGCAGCTGGCATGCCGTATCCACTCCCCCTTCATCGTTGATGTCATGGATGTGCAGCTGGATTCTGACCGTAAATTCGGCTACATCGTCATGGAGTATGTTCAGGGCAAGGATGTGGAAAATATCATCAGCACAGATTCAGTGAGCGAAGAGTTTGTACTCAATGTCGCCCGGGGAGTCTGCCAGGCACTTATCGCCGCGTCAGCTTACAATGTGGTCCACAGAGATATCAAGCCTGCCAATATTCTCATTACCGATGCAGGCGAAGTGAAACTTGCCGACCTCGGTATCGCAAAATCCGGGGATGACACAGTTCTTCCGGGCAAGTCAATCAGCGCCACAATACAATATGCCTCCCCTGAACAGCTGATGTCATCTGACTCCGTTGACTGCCGTGCAGACATTTACTCTCTGGGCGCCACCATGTATCACATGTTCAGCGGCAGACGTCCTTTTGAAGGGTTGAGCACCCAGCAGGCCATTGCCAAAGTAATCAAGGGTGATTTGCCTCCTCTGGCAAAAATCGCTCCCTTTGTTTCCCGTGAGTGCTGCGATCTGGTTGCCGCCATGATGGATATCAACGTTGAAAAACGTCCCGCCAACGCGGAAAAACTTCTTGCCATGATAGATGCCATTCTGGCAAGGCGCAACAGTAAGCTTCTTTCTTTGTTCTCTTTCATTCCCGGGGGCCGCAAAGGGCTCATTGCTGCTGCGGCAGCTGCTGCGTTCATCCTTGTTGCCGGAGTTATTCTGACGGTCATGGCTTTCACTCCTGAGAGCAAAGAAAATAAAAGTTCCGATGTAGCAGCAAAGGTTGCATCTCTTCCGCAGCCGGAAAAGCTCCCTGAAAAAAAGACGCCGCAGCAAGATGTTTCAGTAAAGCCTCTCCCCGTTCCGGTACAAACAGTACCGACGGAAAGAAAAGCCGATCCCCCCCCGGTAAAAGAAGTTGTAAAAACAACAGATCCCGTAAAAGACAGCGGGAGTGCCCCCGTAAAAGAAGAAAAGGCGGATCCTGTAAAAGAGAGCGGGAGTGCCCCCGTAAAAGAAGAAAAGACGGATCTGGTGAAGGAGGTAAAGCTCCCTCCGGAAAAAGCC
>JAGBWB010000287.1 GCA_017629975.1 Lentisphaeria bacterium | reverse complement strand
GGCTGGTCAAGCGCACTTTTCAACAGTGCGAATGTTAAAGAGGTTTCCAGTGCGACCTTCAGCGGCTTGGTAAGCCTGAATCCCGCTTATGTCCTTAATACCGACACCATCACCGTTGATGCCACAGGCAAGATCACCGCCAAAGACATCACCGTGACAGCTAATGACCAGAGCAAGACTTACGGTGAAGCCGATCCTGAATTGACCTACAAGGTCAACGGTCTTGTCGGTTCCGATACTATGAGTGGAGCGTTGACCCGCGTTGCCGGTGAAAATGCCGGTACTTATGCTATCACTCAGGGAACTCTTACCGCCGGAGATAATTATAGCATCAGTTTCACGGAAGGTACGCTTTCCATCAAAGAAGCCTCTTCTTTGATTGTCACAACCACCTCAGATACAGTGGATTCCTATGACGGCGTTACCAGTCTGCGTGAAGCTGTCGCCTACGCCGAAAGTAAAGCGGGTGCCGATGAGATCACCTTTGCCGTTGATGGCACATTCTATTTTGATTCTGTAATTGCGATTTCAAGCGATCTGACTATCACCGGCAAGGGAACAGACAAAACCATCTTTGACGGTCAGGCGAAAAAAAGCTTTTTCACTGTCAAGCCCGGCGTTGAAGTTGAACTTTCCAACATCACCTTCCAAAACGGCTATTCTGCCTACTCCGGCGGCGCGATTTCCAACAACGGCTACGGCAGCACCTTGACTATCAGTAAAAGCACCTTTACGGGGAACAGTGCCGGCCGCAATGGCGGCGCGATTCACAACAACACAGACGGCACCTTGACGATCACCGACAGCACCTTTACTGGGAACAGTACCGACGGCAACTACAACCCCAGCGGCGGCGCGATTGTCAACTCCGGCACTTTGACCGTCAGCAACAGCACCTTTACTGAGAACAGTGCCGGCTCCGCCGGTGGTGCGATTTACAACAACATAGACGGCACCTTGACTATCAGCAACAGCACCTTTACTGGGAACAGTGTCGGCCGCAGTGGCGGCGCGATTTTCAACGGCGGCAACGGCAGCACCTTGACCATCCGCAACAGCACCTTTACAGGGAACAGTGCAAGCTCTTACGGCGGCGCGATTTACGGCGGCAACGGCAGCATCTTGACAATCAGCAACAGCACCTTTACTGGGAACAGTGCTGGCTCCTCCGGCGGCGCGATTTACGGCGGCAACGGCAGCATCTTGACAATCAGCAACAGCACCTTTACTGGGAACAGTGCTGGCTCCTCCGGCGGCGCGATTTCCGGCAACGGCGCCTTTTTGCTTGTCAATAATATTTTTGTTGGGAATGGAAGTTCAAAATCCCAAGAAATTCGAGGACCGATAGCTGTTGACATCAACAATATTTATACTTCAGATGATGTTACTGTTGCCAATACCTTTGCGGAACTTGATGCCGACGGCAAAGCAATATTGAATGCCGATGGCACTGTGCACATCAAAGATGCAGGTAAAGCTCACGGTACAGGCGTTTTTGTCTGGCATAATGAGGACTACTCTGCTATTGCGTACAGCCAGACTATTGACGGTGAAAAAACAGCTGTCATTGGCAGCGTTGATGCGGCAACGATTCTTATTTCCACCGACCAGCTGGGGCAGACCAGAACTTCACCCACTGACATCGGTGCAGTGATTGCTGATCGGAAATTGATTACTCTTGATCCCAACTCATCGGATTTCAATTGTACAATTACTGCTCAAGAATACGATGGTACCAAAGAAGTTGACAACGCCACGCTCAAAGTAACGGTCAACGGCGTGGAAGTTGAATTAAGTTGGGATAGTGCCATCTTCAACAGTGCCAATGTTAAAGATGTGACTACGGCGACCTTCAGCGGCTTGGTCAGCCTGAATCCTGCTTATGCCCTTAATACCGACACCATCACCGTTGATGCCAAAGGCAAGATCACAGCCAAAGACATTACCGTCACGGCTAATGCCCAGAGCAAGACTTACGGTGAAGCCGATCCTGAATTGACCTACAAAGTCAGCGACTTGGTGGGCGATGACAGCTTGAGCGGCAACCTTGAACGTGTTGCCGGAGAAAACGTTGGAACTTATGCCATCAGTCAAGGTTCACTCGCTAATAGCAACTACAAAATCACCTATGTTGGCGCCAATTTGACTATTACTCCGGAAAAGTTGATCGTCGACGCCAGCAGCAGCGATTTTGTTTGGAACATCAACAGCCAGATCTATGATGGAGATACGGCAGTAGACAGCGCGAGTATCACCCTCAATGGAGTGGAACTTACCTGGAGCAGTGCCGTCTTCAACAGTGCGAATGTGGAAGATGTTTCCAGTGCGACCTTCAGCGGATTGAAAAGTACCGACAGCAACTATGTTCTCAACACCGACACCATAACCGTTGATGCCAAAGGCAAGATCACAGCCAAAGACATTACCGTTACGGCTGATGCCCAGAGCAAGACCTACGGCGACGCTGATGCCGCTTTGACCTATCAAGTCTCCGGTTTGGTTGGTTCCGATACACTGACTGGCAGTCTTACCCGTGAAATCGGAGAAAATGTTGGAACTTATGCCATCGGTCAGGGAAATTTGGGGAACTCCAACTCCAACTACAACATCACCTATGTTGGCGCCAATTTGACTATCACCGCTAAAGATATCACCGTCACGGCCGATGCCCAGAGCAAGGCCTACGGCGACGCTGATGCGACACTGACCTATCAGGTCTCCGGTCTGGTTGGCAGTGATACCCTCACAGGTGCTCTTACCCGTGAAGTCGGTGAAAACGTCGGAACTTATGCCATCGGTCAGGGAAATTTGGGGAACTCCAACTACAGCATCACCTATGTCGGCGCCAATTTGACTATCACCGCCAGAGAGCTTACGATCGATCCTGCTGATTTGGTTTGGAGTATCAACAGTCAGGTTTATGACGGCGATACAACAGTTGACAGTGCTTCCATCAGCGTCAACGGAATAACTCTCAGTTGGAGCGACGCTCACTTTGACAGTGCCGATGTCGCCGATGTGTCAAGTGCCACTTTCAGAGGACTGAGTGCCGGAAGCAATTATAAACTCAGCTTCGATACAGTGACACTTGCCGCCGACGGAAAGATTCTTGCCAAAGAGATCACTGTTGCCGCCGATCACAAGAGTAAGTTTTTCGGTTCTGCTGATCCGGCTTTGACTTATACCGCGATCGGATTGGTCGGCAAAGATGCTTTGAGCGGTTCGCTTATCCGCGAACCCGGTGAATCGGTTGGAACTTATGCCATTAAGCAGGGCACTTTGAGTTCCGGAAGCAACTACAATATCAACTTTGCTGAAGGGAAATTCGCCATCGTTTACAGCTCCGGTCATGTTGCAGATTCTGAAACCGCTGCGGCTCAGGAGTCGATCCGCGGGGCTTTGCTTTATAACGGCGGCAATGGAACTTTCAAAGGCGGCATCTATTCAATGGGATATGCAGAAATCATTTCCGCTGAGCTGAAGCGGAGTGATCTCAATACGGCAAACTTTCCTTTCAGCGGCGGACAAAAGATTGATCTTCTCCGTGATAAGTTCATGACTGTTGATAATATCGTTCCCTCTTTGAGTATCAGGAGCAAAGATACACTCCACGCCTCTGAAAACTTTGCCGCAGGACGGGAGTTGACAATTGAAACTCCGAACGCACAAAATCTCTTCAGTTTCTGCGACAGAGTAAAACTCCCCTCCTCATTTTTCGGGCAGGATGATGAACTTGCTCAGGTGCTGACAGGAGAATATGATATTCCCGTTGCAGAGAGTGTTGACGTATTCAAGGTGGATGCAGTGAAAACTGAAATTGAAAAACTTATTGATGAAATGTTGGTTCAGGGATGAAAAAACAACTTATTCTGTTTGCTGCGCTTCTTGGCGCGGCTCTCGCCGGAGCTGAGATCAAGGTGGTGTTTTTCCCCTTCCGTGAAGCGGTTATAGCTGCCAGAGTTGACTCTGTATTGCAGCCGTACCCTTTCAAAGTCGGTGAAAAATTTGAAAAGAATCGCATTATCTGCCGTCTTGATGACGCAAGGTATGCTATTGAACTCAAAAAAAGTATCAGCCATTATGAATTTGCAAAAGCGGCCTTTGAAAACAAAAAAGAACTGCGTGCAAAAAATTTTACCAGTGATTATGAGCTCAAAAAAGCTGCTTTTGATTTTCAAATCGCCTCCCATGCTTTGGATGATGCGAAACTCAATCTCTCTTACTGCTCCATAAAAGCACCTTTCAGCGGCAAGATCGTAGAACTCCTGACCCGGGATCATGAAACCTGCCGTCCGGGGCAGCCCCTTTTGCGGATCATTGATGACAACAAACTTCTGGCCGTTGCCAATGTCCCGGTGGACAACCGCGCTTTGACCAGAGTCGGAAACGCCGTCAGGTTGAAAATTGCGGGTTCTGCTGTTGTCAGCGGCGTGATCCATGAGGTGTTTCCTCAGGCAGATCACCGTACCGGTACGGTGAAAATCCGTATCCTGGTGCAGAATGAAAAGGGACTCCGGACCGCCGGAGTGACAGGAGTGCTGCTGTATGACAAATGATGAAACAGCCTCACGGCTCAAGACTTTTGCCTTGATGCTGAAGTTCGGACATGATCTTTTTGCCGCCCCGGACTACGATACCGCAGCTTTACAGGCGGTCAATGATTCCATGACCCTGCTGAATTTCAAGAGTGCCGCCATTTTTGAAGTACAGGATAAAGTATGCACTGTTATCGGCCAATACGGACAAACCACAGTTAATCCCAATTCAAAACAGGCTCTTTTGCAGAAGCAGCTTGTTGAATCCATTGATCTTCAGGAAACTCCTCTGACTGTGAGCGCCGCAGATGGAACAGTTCCGGAGCTTTTCAACGGCAGCAACAGTTTTTTTTGTCTGAAACTTCCAATACCGGCAGCCGCCCGAAGTTCAGGACTCTCTTTTATATTGCTTCTGGAATATGATAACGGGATCCCGAACTATGTCTGCAATACGGCAAAACTTCTGGGAACTTCCATTGCAGAAGCTCTTGCTTTTCATAAGTTTTCCACACGGCGGTTCTGGAAAAACAGAAAAACGGTGTCAAAAGTTTTGTGGTGGGGAGTTATTCTGGCTGTGCTTTCCCTTTTGATGTTTGTCCCTGTCCCCGAAAGCGCAACCGCTGATTTTATGCTCAAGGCTCCGGAAATCACCGCTGCTTATGCCCCCTTTGAGGGAACTGTCAGATGCTGTCTGAAACAATCAGGCGAAAAAGTCAGAAAAGGTGAGGTCATTGCCGAATACGATACCGAACAGTTGAAGTACCGCCTTGATATGGCTCAGGCAGCCGTCCGGGAAGTTGAAGCCGAATTGCAGCTCGAACAGCAGAATGCTTTCACCGATCAGGAAAAACTGGGTAAGGTCAAACTCCTTGAAGTGCGTCTCGCTGCGTTGCAGGTTTCAGTCAAAGAAGCTCAATGGTATCTGGATCACTCCCGGATCAAGTCTCCGGCTGACGGCACACTGCTGCTGAGTGACAGCAAGGCGGAGCTGCTGACCGGAAAAAGTCTGCGTATCGGCGAAAAAGTTTTTGAAGTACACGGCGGAAAAGGAATGATCGCTGAAATTGCTGTCAATGAGGAAAACAGTTCCATACTTCAGAAAAAATTTTCTCTGGCACTTTTTCTGCACACTGCGCCCGAAAAGGCGCTGGCGGCAAAAACGACCGGGATCTCAAGCTATCCTGAATTGACCGAACAGCGGGTCTACTGTTACAAGGTTTCAGCAGAACTTGCCGGGGACGATAAGGAGTTACGCTACGGTATGCGCGGCGTCGCCAAACTTTCAGGAGCAAAGGTTTTTTGCGGGTATGCCATTGCCAAAAGAATAATTCTCTGGTTCAGGAGTCTTTGAGATGTCTCAGGTGCCGACTCCAAATCTGCCTCCCTTGCGGCGTGATCTTCAGTTGATTTCCGGAGAAGCGGGAAGTATGATTTTTGATCCCGCTGCGGATGCTTATTACAAAGTCAGCGGAAAAAGCCTCAAGATCATCGGATTTATGACCGGCAATATGACCCTTGAGGCGTTTCAGGAAAAAGTTGCCGCCAATGGCGTCTCTGCCACAAAAGAGGAATTGCTGCAAGTCATTCTATTTTTGCGGCAGAATAATCTTCTGGCCCCCGGATACGGCGAAACAGCCCTCAAACGCGAAAAAATGCAGTCCGCAAAAGAACGCTCCCGGTTTCTGCGCTTTTCAGCAGCGTATCTGTTTTTCCGGCTTCCGCCGTGGAGACCGGAGAAATGTTTTGAGAAAATTTCTCCTTATGTTTCATTTCTGGCTTCAAGGTGGTTTCTTTTGCTGCTGCTGATTCCGGCATTGGCAGGTTATCTTCTGGTTCTCCGGGATTTTTCAGCAGTAAAAACGACTTTTCTTGATTCTCTTTCATGGGCAGGTCTGGTCAAGTATTTCGGAGCTATTCTCATGCTGAAGATCATTCATGAAGCCGCCCACGCTGTTGCTGCCATGCACTTCAAGTGCCGGGTCAGGGGGATCGGATTGGGATTCATGGTCTTTTATCCCAGACTTTACACAGACACGACCGACAGCTGGCGGTTGCCGCGGAGCCGGCGGTTCCTTATTGACGGCGCCGGGATCATCATTGAACTGCTCCTGGGCGGTATTGCAGCTCTGCTCTGGTTTGAGCTGCCCCCCGGCGTGTGGAAATATACTATGTTCTATATATTTTCAGTCAGTACTCTTTCAACTCTTCTGGTCAACGGTAATCCGCTGATCCGGTATGACGGTTACTACATACTGTGTGATTTGCTGAACATTGAAAATCTGATGACCAGATCCGCAGAATATATCAAGCAGTGGTGGCGGTGGACATTTCTTAAAATAGGCAAGGCACCGTCAGGAGAACATGGAAAAATCTTTTTTATTTTCGGTATCAGTTCATTTATATACCGGATTTTTCTCTATACTTCGATCATATTGGTCTTATACCACAGTTTTGCAAAAGTTATTGCGATTCTGCTGATCATTCTTGAACTTTACAGTATTCTCATATATCCTTTATTCAGAGAGATCAAAACAGTCATGCTGCTTTCAAAACAATCTATGAAGTCAACAACGCTTTTCCTTGGAGTCTGTCATTTGCTTGTATTGGCAGGAGTGTTGTTTCTCCCTGTGCCGTGGAGTACGGTTCTGCCCGGGGAAACTGCGCCGGAGTCGGTCACTCAGGTGACGGCTTCTGTCGGCGGATATTTGTGTTCAGATCTGCCCGGAGAGGCAAAAACTGTCAAACATGGAGAGACCCTTTTTGAACTCAAATCCCCCGCTCTTGCATTCGCTTCTGAGTCTCTCAGGAAAAAAAACGAATACGAGAAACTGCTTTACTCTCAGCAGCAGCTTGATGATAAATCCTTTGCTGAAAGTTTCGTGACCGCCGAGAAAATCAAATCAAATGAGTTGGGATTGGAGGAGCTGGAACGGCAGCAGCGCTCTTTGAGGACAGAAGCTCAGACAGAGGGGACTTTTGTGAGCAAACTTCCTGACTTGTCTGCGGGAGCTTTTCTGCCCAAGGGAACATTGATCGGCGAAATCGTTTCTGAGAAAAAAATTGTTTATGCCTACGCTGATGATCAACAGATCGGAGATATCAGAGTGAATGACAGAGCGAAGCTCTCTTGCGGAGATTCATTGAGAACCTTTTCCGCCCGGGTGACTGCCATTGACAAAGTGGCTGTTCAATTGAAAAGCTCCCCTGTTCTGCAAACTTTCGGCGGCAGTGTGCCGGTGTTTTTTGATGAAAAAAACAATACATGGCTTTCTTCCGGAACTCTCTACCGCGTGACTCTGGAACCAATTGAAATGCCTCTTTTTTCCGGAAGAAAAGTGACTGTGAAAATAGCACAGAGCAAACAGCTTTACCGGACTTTGAAAAATCTCATATTATCAGGATTCAGAAAAGAGTTTGCCATGTGAAACTCTTTTCTGAATACCCTTTGAAAAGTCGGCAGACTCAACTCCGGGAAGAAATTCAGACAAAGAAGAGAAGCTGTTTCATCCCCCTTTGTCATCCCCTCTCCGGGAAGATTTACTCCTGTTTCCGGCTGTAAGGACAGCTGAGGAGGCACTGTTCAAAGTTGCAGGGGCGGATCTTCTCGATTTGAGGTACTTTCCGCAAACTTTCAGCGAGGTTTTCTTTAAGACCTTGCAGATCTTTCTGTTCCGGAAACGCTTCATCAAGATCCCAGCCTGTGTATTGGTTGCCTTCGCTTGCCACCAGACTGTAACGTTTTGCCCAGTTGCAGCGGTTCACATCGATTTTCCGGAACTCCCATTTGACCCCTTCAAGCGTCACCTCATGTTTTGCTCCGAAAGCCGCCGTTTTGCAGCTTTTAAGGCAGCTGCGGGGGCACGCTGCACATTGAAGATCAAAGTTGCGCAGCAGGTCATTGTATTCCAGAGGCGCGTCGGTGATGACGGCGGCAAAGCGGATATTGGAACCGAATTCAGGTGTGACAAGGGCGCCGCATTCACTGATGGTCCCCAGCCCCGCCGCAGCGGCGGCAAAGACATTGCTGAAGGCGTCCGGGTAGTTGCCTCTGGGGTTCCAGCAGACAGAACCGGTGTTGTGAAGATCAAGAGCCATGGCGGCGCGGAATCCGCACTGTTCCAGCTTGCCGATGAGATTCCATGCCAGCACTCTGAGGCGCATGATGGTTTCATACTGGGCGAAGACATAAGGTCCTGCCGCCTCTGCGGGGGTGCGGGCGGTGATATCCACGGAGCCTTCAGGCATACGCAGTCCCAGCATGATGACGCTTTTGGCTCCGGGCAGATAGTCGGCAGTGCCGGTGACTTTGCGTTTGACTTCTGAAATTTCCGGATCATAGGGCTTATAGATGGTGTCCGCTTTATTGACGGCGACAAGTTCGATTTCACCGTCGTAGATTTGGGCAAGTTCAGGCAGAAGAGCGTCAACACGCTCCGCAGGTGCGATCCCCATAAGATCGCACTCATGCCGTTTCATTTCGTTGCGGAGACGGCGGGTAAGGGCGGCAGGCGCCTTGCTGACTTCGCAGGGCGCAGGGAGCTGCCATGCCGTTTCCGGCAGGGGCGCTTCGGTCAACAGAGTCACCGTGTGGAGCTGTTTCCCCGGAACTGAGAGCATCTGCTGCAATTTTTCTTCCGGAAATTCAAACATCTGCCCTGAAGAGTATCCGTGATTTTCAAGCAGCCGCACGGCATCGTATCCCGCTTGGATCAATATGGGACTTACCGCATTGTCAAAGCGGTTCTCGTGGGCGCGGGGATTGGTCAGGTCGGCTTCAAAAGGATTGCGGCAGGCGATCATGGAAACGATGGAAACAGCTCCGGGGAGCAATTGTGCAATGTCGATCCCCAGTTTGTTTTTGACCGTTTCAGCACTTGCTGAAAGCACATGGTCTGCGCCCCAGTCGGCAGCCATGGCACGGATCTTTTCAAAAACACCCCGGTGGAAAGGAGCATCTTTCAAAGCCGGATTTTCCACATAATGGCGGCGGCGGCGGGGTGCATTGGTGTACTCCCTGTCAAAGTAGCGCAGATGCCGGGGAATGCAGTAACGCTGACAGGAACCCATTTCACCGGCGCGGCGGCCGTATTTGACAGTGGCTTCCATAATGACCTTTTCATCCACATGCTCAGGGATGGGCAGATCAAGATCAAGGTCAAAGTGTTCGCCCCAGGCGCAGCGCCAGAGATTTTTATTGGCGTAACGGTAGACTTTGTCTTCAATTCTGACTTCGTTCCAGCCGTTGATCTCCTTACTCAGGGCGCCGGAACGGCACTCTTTGCGGCAGATCATGCAGTTGTCGCAGACACTTCCCGGCTCCAGAAGGGGGGAGGGGGTCAATTCCGCGTCGGTGATGATCGTTACATAACGCTGGTGGGCGCCGAATTCAGGTGTCAGGGCAAGACCGTTGAAGCCGAACTCCGCAAGTCCCGCCGCCACAGCGCAGTGCATGTGGGAAACATCAGGCGCAAACTGAGCTGTCAGCTCCTTGTATCCCCGGTAGCGCCAGATGTTGGAAGAGGCGATGGGGACCGACTTGAAACCCATCTCCTCAAGAAAGCGGCCCATGCGGTAGCTCATGTCATCAAGGCGCCAGTTCATGGAGTATTGTATGGCATAAGGACCGATGATCTGGGGATGTTCCAGTCCGCCCCGCTCCATGGCGGCGTCAGGGTGGTGGACGGCCATGACGATGACAGAACGGGCTGAGGGCATGATCCCCTGGGGACTCATTCTCTGCGGGGCATTGATAAAGCGTCCGATGGAGGCGATGCCGACAAGATCGGCGCGCAGAACATCCAAAGCATAGCGCTTGATTTCAGCGGTTTCCGGTGTATCAACAAGATAATTTGAATTTTTCATGAAATATGCTCCTGTTTTGTTTCTCACTTTAATATAACTTGCCGTGAAAATATTTTCCATGTCAGGAATGATCAAAAAAATGTTCAAAATGATCATTTAGCTATGATTTTATGCAAAGATGTATTTTTTTATTGTGAAATACGATCAAATCCTCTGTTGAAATACTTTATCTCAGGCAGTATATTATGGCTGTGACTTCACTGAGGAGATAGAGAAAAGATGTATTCAGAAAGTGCAGAACTCATAAAACAGCGGGTCCGCGAACTTAAGGAGCCGGAAAACTTTTTTGACGGAGTCAGACTCCCGGATTCTTTTGCTCTGCCTGACAACATATTGCTCTTTTACCACGATTTCAGTGCACCGGCTCCTGTGGCACACCACCGCTACACGCTGGTGTTTCCCCTTGCCCGGATGCATTACTGCATAGATCAGCAGGAGTTTGATATCGCCGGGGGAGAGCTGCTCTTCATCCCCCCTTACGCCCGCCGCTTTCTGAAACTTCATTCCGCAGGGTACCAGCGTTTTTTCATCACCTTTGATCTGCCTTCACCACAAAAGTATCTGCCTGAAACATATTTGAACCATCTTACAAAAGAGGCGCCCTTTTATCTGAAAAAGCTCTTTGACCTCTTCCCTGACGGCAACCCGGAGGAGCTTTCTCTTGCTCTCTACGGATTTCTGACGGCACTTTCACCGGGGACAACTCAGGCGTACCCCCTGCGGATGAGCCGTGAGATCGCTGCTGCTGTGGAGTTTATCAATGAAAATCTTCATACTCAGCTGAACAATTGCTCCATCGCCGCAAAGGTCAACATGAGCACCAGCAATCTTGCCCGCAGATTCCGCAAAGAGATGGGGATCCCGCTTCATAAATATATTGCCGGTCAGCGTCTTGAATTTGCCCGTTACTATCTGCAAAAGACCTGTATGAATACTGAAGAGATCGCCCGGTGCTGCGGATTTCTTTCAGGATCAAGTTTTTCCCACTTTTTCACCTCGCAGACCGGGGTTGCTCCTCTTTCCTACCGCAAAGCGCATCGTTCTTGAGAAGAGGAGATATCTTCTTTCAGGAGAAATCGTTGATATTACTCTTGAAATAACAGCAAAATGGAGTATATTAACTCATCATTATGATTTTGAGTGTTCAAAAAAGGATTCAAATTTATGAAAATCGCATGGTTCAAAGAGAATATCTCTCCTGAGATCGGAGCCTATCTTGCCGGATACGGGCTTGATTATAAGTCAGAGGCTAAATTGGATGAACTTTATGCCGCAGGCGTCTGCCTGGACGACGGTAAAACCAAAGTGCTGATGGTTTCCTTTGACCTTCTGGGATTGGATGAGTGGTACATCAAAGATCTGCGCTTGAAATGTGCAGAAATTCTGGGGATTCCGGAATCTGCGGTCATGTTCAGCTGTACCCATACCCACACCGGTCCTGAAACCCGTACTCTGGCGGTCGCTCCTGCTCAGCTTGATAAATAATATCTTAAAAAACTTGAGCAGACAGTGCTTCAGGCTGTCCGCAGCATCGGTCCTTTCCGTGAGTGTGAAGCGGCGTTCTACTCCGGATTGTGCGATGAAAACCGCAACCGCCGTTATTCTTCCGGAGACAACAACGCCACTTTTTCCCCCCACCGCAGAGAATTTCTGGAACTGCGGAAAGGGTTTGCCGATAAAGAACTGGGCGTTGTCTGGTTTTCTGATGCGGAAACCAAACAGCCTGTTTATGTGATCGGCAACTATGCTGCTCACCCCCTGGCTGGACACTCCATCGGTATCGGCGGCAGAAGGATCTCTTCCGACTTCCCCGGCGCGTTCCGGGATTATGTGACTGCCAACACGGGGGCAGAGTCCATGTTCGTTTCCGGTGCAGCCGGGGATATGGTTCCCATTGAAGATGAACTTGGCGACGAAGCTGCCCGCGGAATGGGGGTCCGTCTGGCTAAAGAGGCCATCGGCGGCATGATCGAATCTGTACGCAATCCCGCCCGTTATGCTCTGAAAGAAGCTCAGCTTGGACACTCTGTTTCAACATTCACCGTTCCTTTGCGGAAAACTTACTGCAACATCCCCAAAAAGCTCCCCGCTCCCTATCTCGGCAAAGAGGAGGTCACTCTTGAATTGCAGGCCATCTCCATCGGAGATGTGGCATTTGTGGGAGTTCCGGGAGAACTTTGTGCAGAATTGGGACAGGAGATCAAATGGCACAGTCCTTTCCGCCGCACCTTCATCGCTTATTGTTCAACGGCGTATTTTTCCTACATGGGACCTGCCAACTTTTTGGTCGCGGGCGGCTATGAAGGTAACTCCCAGCGCTTCGGTGCCCGGGGCGGTCTTACGCTGCTGAACACAGCAGTTGACATGCTCTTTGATCTTCATGAGCAAATCTATCCTTCTGATGCAGAAGATCCCTATCCGGACAATGTGGTGACTTCCACAGTCAACATTCTGCCCAATAAATTTCCCAAAAAGAATTAAATACTCTGCTTTCTGTTTGAAAAAGGCATACGCATACGCTGAACGCTGAGTAAAACAAAAAAAGGTCCGTCCCCTGTTGGAGACGGACCTTTTGCTTTACGGAGATCAGCCGCAGTGGAAGTAGCTTTCCACCAGAGCAAGGATCTTTTTCTGGTCGTTGCCGATGTCGGCACGCAGAGTGCGGTCGTTGAAGGACTTCAGCTCGGCGATGATACCGTCGATCATGGCGGGAGCGAAAACATCTTCCGCTTCATAGATGGCGCGCTGTTCGGCGAGGCAGTCGGCAGAAGCGGCGCAGCTGTCAGGCAGCACGCTCAAAGTATCAAGGATGCCTTTGTTTTCTTCCTTGTGGATATTCACATTGACATAGGTCTTGGCGGCGACTTCAAGAGCGTTGGCGCATTCAAAACCGTAACGGGCGGCAACAGCGATACCGGCAAGGAGCAGATAGACGTTGGCGGAGCCGTCGGGGGAACGCATTTCAACGGTCTGCTTCTGAGTGGTGTCATACTGGGCAGAGGGTTCGCCGGGGTTGGCCTGGCTGCAAAGATCCTTTTTGCTGGTCCAGCCCAGGGGGACACGGACGAGAACGGAACGGTTGCGGTCGCCCCAGCAGACATTGGTGGGAGCCTCCTGATGAGGAACCAGACGGAAATAGCTGGTGGGGTTGGTGTTGCCGAATGCGGTAAGAGAGGGGGCAAGCTGCATGAGACCTGCGATAACGCGTTTGGCATCGTCAGAGAGGGCGCCCTCTTTGAGCATCTGGTTGAGGCCGTCTTTCATCACGCGGAAATGGACATGAAGTCCGGAACCGGCTTTGCCGACGGTGATTTTGGGTGCAAAGGTCACATCCAGACCTTCCTGATAGGCAAGGTTGCGGATGATCCACTTGGCGATGGTGAGCTGTTCGGCAGCTTCTTCGGCATCCACAGGGAGAAACTCGATTTCGTTCTGCTCATAGGTTTTGCCGTCAAGGGTGAAGTTGCCCACTTCGGAGTGACCGTATTTGATGAGACCGCCGGCTTTGGCGATGTAGTTCATGCAGAGCTGACGGAATTCACCGAATTTGGCATAGGGGGCGGATTCATGATAACCCTTCTGGTCAACGGCCTGATAGACAGCTTCATCGGGGGCGATCACATAGTACTCAAGTTCGCCCATGGCCTGAAACTCTCTGCCGGTGGCTTTGCGGAACGCTTCACAGGCCTTGTGGAGCGTGTACTCAGGGGAGCTTGCAAGGGGTTCGCCGTCTTTGTTGAAGAAAGCGCAGAGGAAGTTGATGGTGGGCAGTTCGCAGAAAGGATCCATGTAGGCGGTGCGGAACTTGGGAACGACGTAAAGGTCGCTGTTGTTGGCTTCGATGAACTTGAAGAGGCTGGAGCCGTCAACACGTTCACCGCAGGAAAGGATCTCTTCCAGATAGTCAAGATCGTTGATGACAAAATTCAGAGTTTTCAGTCTGCCGTCTCCGGCAGGATACTGAAAGTTGATGTGGCGGATATCGTTTTCAACGATGAAGTCAATAATATCGCGCTTGGTGAACTCTTTGGGGTTCTTGCCGATTTCGGCGGCAAGACTGCGGATGCTGTAATTCAATTCCATTTTTTACCTCAATTTTAGATACGGAAAATATCACAAGATAAAATAACTCAAAATGCCTCAGTTGTCAAGGGTGAGAGAGTATTATTTTGCTAAAATATTTTGAAAAATTCACTGCTGAGTGACGGCATCGATTTCTTTGTATTCCTCTTCTGTAAAGGCAATGTTGGCAGGAGCAAGGGCGCATTCAGCGATCTGTTCAGGTGAACTTGCCCCGATGAGGACTGAGGTCACTCCTTTACGGCTCAGGATCCATGAAAGTGCCATCTGCGGCAGAGTCTGGGAACGGTTTTCTGCGATCCGGTTGAGTCTGATCACCTGTTGCAGCATCTCTTCTGTAATGGATCCGCTTTTGAGAAAATGATTTCTCGCCGCCCGGGAGTTTTCCGGAATGCCTTTCAGATATTTGGTGCTTAATGTACCCTGCGCCAGCGGTGAAAAGCAGATGGCGCCCACGCCGCTTTCCTGAAGCATGTCAAACATGCCGGTCTCTTCATAGTGGCGCCCCAGCATGTTGAAGCGTCCCTGAAAGATGACGCCCGGGGTTTTCAGTTCCCGCAGAATGGCAAATGCTTTGGCGGCACCTTCGGTTGAGTAGTTGGAAATACCCACATAAAGCGCTCTGCCGCTG
>JAGBWB010000023.1 GCA_017629975.1 Lentisphaeria bacterium | reverse complement strand
TCCAGATCGCTGAAGAACCTTTCAGAGTGATTTTTGGGGTCGGCGGGGAAGAGGGAACGGGCTTCGGCAAGGTGTTGTTCCGCCTTTTCCCTGTCTCCTTCCAAAGCAGCTGCCATGGCAAGACGGCGGTGGATGGCAGGACGCCCCGGGACAAGAGTGCGGGACTTTTCAAAAAGGGAACGGGCGGTTTCTATTTCTCCGCGGTAGAGAAAGGATTCCCCGACCATCTCATAAGGATAAGGGGAACCGGGACGGTATTTTTCCAGCTGCCGGAGCAGTTCCATAAGCTGTTCCGGTGAAGCGGGGGTGAAATGCTCCTGAGGATTCCGGGGATGCAGGGCAAGTTCCAGTTTTTCAAAGGCAGCCTCCCCCCTGACCCAGGTGAAACTTGTGTAAAACCCCAATGCGGCAACAGCCAAAGCTGCGGCACGGCAGCTCCAATCAAAGAAGATCCTGTTTTTCCTCTCCTCTGCAAGAGACTCCTTTTCCCCCATGAGGGCAAAGGAAACTGCAACGCAGCAGATCACCGAAGCGGGTATGGCATCGTTGAGTTCCATGGCACTGTGGAGCAGATAGGCGGCAACGCCCCAACGCCCCATCCGGCAGACCATTCCACCGTCTCTGCGGCGGAAAAGTTCCCAAAGCAGAACGCCCACGGCGCACAAAACGATCACCCCCGCAGGGATCCCCGACTGAGCGGCAAAGGATGCCGCCATATTGTGAGGGGAGCGGGCGGATTCGTCGGATTTGGTGGTTTTGAGTTTCATGTGGCGGTGGAAAAATTCTCCCCAGCCCCCTCCTGTCAGAGGATTTTCAATTGACATGATGGCGGCGGAGCGGAGATAGTCCAACCGTTCAGAACCTGAGAGCAATCCTCTTTCGGAGCGGGAAATGAGAAAGATCCCTCCCGCAATGACCAGCACACCTGCCCCGGCAAGAAGAGCTTTGTATTTGAAGCTGATTTTGGGACGGGTGAAAAACCAGACACACGCCGTCAGAAAAGCGCAGAGCCACGCCCCCCGGCTGCGGGTCATGAAAAAAGGCGGCAGTAGCAGTAAAGCTGCAACAGCGAGAAAAAGTTTCTGTGAAATCTGTACCGGTTCAAAGCGTTTGCCCCAGTTCCAGACCAGACCAAGAACAGCCGGAACGGTGAGAAGCAGAAATCCCGCAAAGGTGTTGCAGGAGCCGAGAGAGGAAAAAACACGCCCGTCAAGGATGCGGATCTCCATGATATGGGACATTTCGATCCCGGCTTCACGCTGTTTGCGGATGAGTTCCACCATTTCGTCGAAGCCCCAGATGTACTGACGCCAGCCGTCAATGCCGGTCACCAGAACTCCGGCACAAAGAGCATGCAGAGTTCTTTTTTTCCAGACAGGATCGGCACTGAAGATCCACCAGGCGCTCAAGATGAAACTGCCGATTCCCCACCAATGGGCCGCTGCCGTCCAGGCATAATCCCAGTTGGTCGCCCGGAGACACCCCGGAAGTGCGGCAAGAGGAAGGAGCAACCCCCAGAAAAGAGCTGTCAATGCTCCGGCGGAACGCCATGAAGGGGCCGGAAAAAAGAGTACCGAAGCCGCAAGAAGCAATGCTCCGGCGATCCCGGTACAATGGGGAGGCCATGAGATCACCGCCAGAGTCAGCAGATCTGCCGGGAACATGGGAGGCTGCTCCGGCATCATGGCCAGAGAACCGAATTTCAGGGGCAACAGAAAAAAGAAAATGACAAGACACCAGCCTGTCACACGTTGCCCGTATTCTCTCATTTTGCAAAAACCACAGTGCGTCTGCCGGAAACGATCACCCGGTGTTCAAGATGGAACTGGACGGCACGGGTCAGAACACGGCGTTCAATATCCCTGCCGAGATCCCGGAGATCTTCAGGAGTACTTTCGTGGGTGATCCGTTCCACAGCCTGCTCGATGATGGGACCTTCGTCCAGATCGACAGTGGCATAGTGGGCAGTGGCTCCGATCATCTTGACGCCGCGTTCCCATGCCTGCAGATAGGGATTGCCGCCCTGAAACGCCGGCAGAAAAGCATGATGGATATTGATGATCCGTCCCGGATAGGCATTTATGACACGATCCGAAAGCACCCGCATGTAACGGGCAAGCACCACCAGATCGATATGATGACGCTTCAGCAGTTCAAGCAGTGCATTTTCCTGATCGGGATCACCGCTTCTGGGGGTGGGCAGGCAGTAGTAGGGCACTCTGAACCGGTCGGCGACCTCCTCAAGATCGGGATGATTTCCGACAGCGACCACCACCTTGCCGCCCAGATTGCCTTCCTCGGAACGCATGAGCAGATCATAGAAACAATGGGAGGTCTTGGAAACCAGTACCGCAACATTTTGCTGGTCGCCATTGTAATAGACCGACCAGGTAAGCTCAAGTTTTTCTGCCAATATCCGGAATTGCCCCTCCAGATCACTGCGGGTGACATCTGCCGGAAGTTCCACCGCTATACGCATGAAATAAGCGTTTTCACGGACATCGGTATACTGGCGGCACTCCAGAATATTCAACTTGCGCTGATAGAAAAACGTGGTCGTTTCCGCCAGAATCCCTTTCCGGTCAGCGGTACTGATAAGAAAAATTGCCTGTCGCATGATAATATCTCACCTGAAAGTTATATTGACTGATTATCCGATATCGGCTCCGGCGGGAATATCGCCGTCCACAGTGACCAGTTTGAGTTCCTTG
>JAGBWB010000286.1 GCA_017629975.1 Lentisphaeria bacterium | reverse complement strand
TGCCGCAAAACTGAATATTGATCCTGAGAAATTTGACCGTGACGGATTTATCATCAAAAGCATCGGTAATAAAATTCTGATCATCGGCAAGGATGATCCCCAATGCAACCCCAAACGCCGTGTGGGCGCCACTGGGATCAAGGGCGAATGGGGAACTCTTTTCGGCGCATACGATTTTCTGGAACGCTTTGCCGGAATACGTTATTATTTTCCCGGGAAACTGGGAACCTATGCCCCCTCACGCAAAGAAATTACCCTGCCCGCCATTGATATCTATGACCGGCCTGATTTTCTTCAGCGCCGTTTCAATGACTACAATTACGCCAAGATGCCCATCCGCCGTTATCCGGGGTGGGACGGAGCGCTCAACAAGCTCCGCAACCGGGTGGAAACCATCTATATCCCCAACTGTCACGGCTTGTTTTTTCTGAGTTATCACAAGAGATTCGGGAAAACCCATCCGGAGTATTTCGCACTCAACGCCAACGGCACCCGCATGAAAGGCGGCAAGACCGATAAAGATGCCCAGCTCTGTCTGGCAAGCGGCATCAAAGATGAGATCGTCAAAGATGCCATTTCGTTTCTTAAAAATGAACCCGCCTCTGTCAGAGGAGTCCTTGACCGGAAAGGTAATGCTGCCTGGAACAATATCCATACGCCGGGTATGCCCTTTTTCAATATCATGCCCAACGATTCTGCCTACCACTGCCGTTGTGAAGCGTGCTGGAAACACTTTTCCAAAGGAGTCCAGGCAAGTTCCAACTATTTCTGGAAATTCTTCGCCGATATCTGCAATGATGTGAAAAAATCAGGCGTCCCCGGATTCCTGACCACCATGGCTTATGCCACATACCGCCCCCTGCCTGATATCAAGATCCCTGACAATTTGCTGGTGATGCTGGCAGTCAGAGGTCCCTGGAACGAATTCAACGCTCCGCAGCAGAAAAGAGATATTGAGCTCTTGAAAAGCTGGAAAGAAAAACTGGGGCAGAAAACATGGCTCTGGACCTATCCCGGCAAATATCACGGCAAGATGGCGGGGATCCCTCACACAACGCCCCGTGCCCTGGCAAGTTTCATCCAAAAGGCACGCCCCTATATTTTCGGTCTTTACATTGAATGCGAAAGCGATGTGGTCCTTTTCAACTACCTCATCTATCATGTTTTCGGGAAAATAACCTGGAATAAGGATACCGATGTGGAACAACTCCTTGAAGAGCACGCCGTCAACCTTTACGGTCCCGCCGCCAAACCCATGAAGGAGTTTTTCAACTCCATAGAGCGGAACTGGGGAAAAATCGCCTCAAATGTGATCGAAACGCCGGCAGGTCCCAAAGCGGTATATCCGTCAGAATTGGTCTTGTGGAGAGAAATTTATTCCCCCCGGGAACTGAAACGGCTGACTGCGCTCTTTGATGAAGCGGAAAAACTGGCAGCCAAAGACAAACTTGTTCTTGAAAGGCTTCGTTTTATCCGCAAAGAGTTTCTTGACTCCATCACTGCTGAGGCAGAAAAGTTCCGCAACGCCAGTGATTCGGTAAAAAATTTCACTTTCTCCGTAAAAGAATTCAAAGGCAAAGGTGCGCCTGATGCCTCAGAGTGGCAAAAAGTCCAGCCTTTTTTCCTCACCGGTTCACAGGGGGGCAGAACGGATGTTTCCACCGAAGTCCGCTTCTTGTACGATGAGAAAAACTTCTATTTCCGTTTTAACTGCGAAGAACCGGAATTGGATAAGATCCAGACCTTCAAGCGTCCCTTTGACCAGAAAGATATCTGGCGGGATTCAGAAGTTGAGATCTATCTTTCCCCTGACGGCGACAGAACACACTGTTATCAGATCCTGACCAATGTTTCAGGCTCGGTCTGCGACTTGGAGCATGGTTCAGGCAGCAAAGGCAGTGCCTGGAACAGCAACGCCAAAGCCGTAACACGGCTCATCCCCGGCAAAGGGTGGCAGGCTGAGATCACACTTCCACGCACCTCCATGCGTCAGGCGTCACCTGATGGTATGCTGGCAAATTTCTCCCGCCACAGAGTGTTGAAAGAGATAAAAGTTCCCTCCCCCTATTACTGCTGGAGTCCTTTCGCCAGAAGTTTCAATGAGATCTCACGCTTCGGGAAACTGGTTTTCAAAGAAAAAGAGGAAAAGAATCTTGTTGTCAATCCCTCTTTTGCCCCCTCTCTGCTTAAAAAAAGCTGGCTCCTTAATTCCCACGCCGTGCCGGATAAAAGTTTTTTCATTACCGGCGGAGATGCCATATTGCTTAAAAGCGATAAAAAGATCCGGGCACAGGCGGTCCAGTACATGCAGGGACTCAAACCCGATACAACATACCAGGTGACTTTCTTTCTCCGGATGGAAAAGGTCAAAGGCTCTTTCGCATTCCGTTTTGACTTCGGCAACGGCGAATGTTTTTCGTACCCTGCCTATCAGACCCGTCTGGGGGACAGCTGCCCCTGGACGGTCATCAGCAAAACGATCCGGACGCCCAAAGATCTGAGCAGCAAGAGAAAAAGTTACATCCGTTTTACCTTGACTTCACCGGAAGGCTCCGCCTGGGTGGATGATG
>JAGBWB010000285.1 GCA_017629975.1 Lentisphaeria bacterium | reverse complement strand
CAGGATTTGACATTCACAGCGCCTGGTGTGAAGATCTGCTCCCTGAGTCAGAATTTTACATTCTGCCCTCCATCAGCGGTTTCAAAGTGATGTCAAAACACCGCTACAAGGAACTGCTGAAAAAAATTGAAGCAGGTGCAACTTTGCTCGTCACCTCTGACAGTGCCGGCTTACAGCCTCTGGAACCCGTTGGAGTCATCATTGAAACCATCTTTGATGCCAGAACTCCGGCAGCGGTCATTTCTGAAAAGAATGGTCTTGAGCTCGCTATTCCCCGCTCTACCCATCTTCAGCTTTCAGCCCGTCCCGGAACTGAAGTGCTGGCAACCGATGCGGAGGGGCGTCCGGCATTCTGCTGCGCCGCTTACGGTAAGGGCAAGATCCTTTTCCTCAATGCGCCTCTGGAAAGCGCTCTCTTGACAACTCCGGATGCTTTTTCGGAAAATGCCCCCCATTACAGCAGAGTCTATGAGATCGCCGCAGAGATCGCAGGAGTCCGCCGTCTTGTGAAACGGCACAACCGCCAGCTCACACTGACTGAACACTTCTCTGACAGCAGCAGTGCCGCAGTGGTCGTTGTCAACAACAGCTGCACTCCCTGCAATGAGACGCTGGAAATTGCCGCGCCATGGCGTCTTTGTCAGTGTATCAACGGCAGTTTCAGTGACGGCAGGATTTCCATTGCAGAAAAAACGGGAGCGATCCTTTATCTTGAAAAGTAAAGCAACTCTCTGAAAGAGACTCTGACTTATGGGAAAAGCCTCCGGGAAAGCTGAGTTCCGCACCATTGCGGCACAGCTGGAAATGGGGATACGGCGGAACTTTTATACCGACCGTCTCCCCAATATCCAGAGTTTGATGGAACACTTTGATGTCTCCAAACAGACTATGACCCGGGCGCTGGCATTGCTTCAGAAAAACGGAATTCTTCAATTCAAGGGACGCTCCGGAATGGTCATTGACCGGGCGCAATTGAAGATGAAAAAAATCGCCCTTGTCGCCGCATGGACCGACGGCAGAAAAAATGATCTGCTCTCTGTCATTGGCCCTTTCCTCAAAGATCTTGACACCATGGGATTCCAGGCGGAGCTCATCCGCGGCGACAATCAGCAGCATAATTTTTTCCCGGAACATGTCCTCAAAGGTTTTGACGGCGTGATCTTACGCAGCCGGGTCAGACATGAGTCCGCCCTGAAAAAACTCTCTGCGGCAAAACTCCCCTGTGTCAGCGCCGATTCAAATCCCTGGGTACCTGAGATTGACAGCGCAGAATATGACGCTCTATCGGCCATCAATCAGATCGCGTCCGATTTGAAAAGCCGTGGATTCAGGCGGATCGCTCTTCTTTATTCCTCCAGTGCACCAGGAGGCAATGACCAGATTTTCACCGCCTGGCGGAAAATCAAAAAATCTCTTGAACTGCCCCGTCTTTCCTGTGACAGAGTCCACTTCACAGACGGATGGGAGTGGGAAAAGAATGCGATTTTGCTCTTTAAACACATCCAAAACATGAAAGAACGCCCGGAAATCCTCATTCATTACGGCGGCAAGTTTGACCAGCGTATCAAATCCTACTTGCAGAATACGCCGGAGTATCCATTCGGCATGAAGGTGCTTTATCAGGAAAGTTTGTGGGAGAACTGTTTTATTTCTCCTGAAGATATCCTTATCAGATCCTATGACCGCAGTGCTCTGATCACTGAAGCATTTTCCATATTGCTTGAACGTTTTCTTGATCCTCAAGCGCCGCCCATTCACCGGAAGATCCCTTTCCCGGTGGAATATTTGCAATTCCCCTCATGCCCGGATAAAACATCCTAACCTGACACGATTTTTTATTTTATTTTAATGTTTCAACTCTTGTAAAAAAGAGTTTTCTCTTATAAATTAAGCAGCGTAAATTTTTTTATAAAGGAGACACGATATGAAATCCATCAAAAAAAGTTTTTCTTCGGGAATAAAACACTTTACCCTCATAGAGCTTCTCGTTGTCATCGCCATCATCGCCATCCTTGCCGCCATGCTTCTTCCTGCCTTGCAGCAGGCACGGAAGCGGGGAAAGTACGCTGTCTGTATCAACAATTTCACCAACATCAGCAAAGCATACCATCAATACAGCAACGACAATCTTGATCTGGTCATGCCCTATTGGAACGGCGGTGCAGCTTCCACCAGTACCGGCTGGTGGGCGGGTACCCGTCCACGCTATGTGGGGTCAGGTCAGCTGATGGGTTTCATGGCGGCCTATCTGGGTTTGAACCTCAATGGTACACTCGGCGGACTGCGTTATCCTTTCAAGCCCGGCTACAAAGACAACAACATCTGCAAATACGCCTGTCCTGACATGACTCTTGACAGAAATATCATGAATCTCAACGGCACAGAAACAAGTGTGCACTTCCTCGGGATCAACAACAGTCACAGCAAAAAGATAAAAATGAACCAGATCAGAAGGCCTTCCAGACACCTGACGATCACAGAGGTCTATCACTCAAGTCAGATCGCCAACACCAAGATCGACAAAATGGCTTTTGTCCATCCCGGCAGAGTCGCAAATGTTCTCTACCTCGGGGGTAATGTGAATCCCATCACCCGCAGCAGAGTGCCCCTTGACGGCGATCAGTCCTTCTGGTATACCTTCGGTAAAGATTGGATCGACACCTGGTGATCACAGAAGGAATTTCTGAATGAAACTCACTCTGACACTCGTTCTCTTTGCGGCGGCTCTTATCTGTCATGGAGCCCCTGAAGCTCTGCCTTTCAATATTGAGCCTCAGATCCCCCGGAAGATCCAAATCGGCAAGAAGCCGCTTCTGACACTGGCTCCCGGCAACTTTGAAATCATTGCCTCTCAAAACACCCCGACGGTAAAACTTGCGGCGCAAGAGATCGCCTCAGGTCTGAGTCAGGTTTTCGGAGTCAAACTCAAATCCTATTCAAAAAGTTACGGCAAAAAGATCAAAATCTGCGTGGGAGACAAAAAACT
>JAGBWB010000284.1 GCA_017629975.1 Lentisphaeria bacterium | reverse complement strand
TCCTGACAGTGCAGAAATTGCAGCATTTGTCCGTTCTTTCCAGAAAGATGATCTGCGCATGACCATTGACATCAACCACTCAAACATCCATGAGGATTTGACCCGGGTCTGTGATAACTGTAATGGTCTTATACATAATATCCATGTTTCTGACAATCACGGAGAGTGGGAGGATCATCTGCCTCCCGGCACCGGCGTGATCGATCTGAAACAGACTTTCAGCGACCTGCGCCGGAATGGATATACAGGTCCCTGCAATCTGGAATACCGCTTTGAAGATTTCCCCGCGCTGCCCACAGTGGAAAATTTGCGCCGGGTTCGTGAATATGTTGAACAACTCTTATGGGAGAGATAAAAATGAAAAAAGTTTTGGTCGTCGGTTCCGGCGGGCGTGAACACGCCCTTGTGTGGCAGCTTACTTGCAGTCCTGATGTGGGCAAAGTTTATTGTGCTCCCGGTAATGCGGGAATTGCTGCAATCGCTGAGTGTCTTCCCATCAAGGAAGATGAACTTGAAAAGCTCGCCGCATTCGCAGAACGCGAGCATATTGATTTGACTGTTGTCGGTCCTGAGGCGCCTCTGTGCGCCGGACTGGTGGATGTTTTCAAGACCCGCAACCTTGCCGTCTTCGGCCCCGACCGGAAAGCTGCTCAGCTTGAGGGCAGCAAATCTTACGCCAAAGCCTTTATGGAGCGTTGCGGAATCCCCACCGCCAAAGCCGCCGTCTTTGTGGCAGAGGAACCTGCCGCAGAATACATCAAAGCTGAATATGCTGCCGGAGCCGCTCAGATCGTGGTGAAGGCTGACGGTCTTGCCGCCGGAAAAGGCGTGCTTGTTGCCAACAGCTGCGATGAGGCTCTTGAATTTCTGCACGGCTGTTTTGAAGGGACTTTCGGAAAGGCCGGCGCCAAGGTGGTGATCGAAGAGTGTCTTCTGGGTGAAGAAGCCTCTATTCTTGCTCTCTGCGACGGCAATACCATTGTGCCTCTGGTTTCCTCTCAGGACCATAAACGCGTCTTTGACAACGATCAGGGACCCAATACCGGCGGTATGGGAGCTTATTCTCCTGCTCCGGTTGTTACCGATGCGGTCTGGCGCCAGATCGAAAATGAGATCCTTCAGCCTTTCCTCAAAGGCATCAAGCAGGAAAAACTCTACTTCAGAGGTGTTATCTTTGTGGGTGTCATGATCCACGAAAACCGTGCCAAAGTTCTTGAATTCAACGTCCGTTTCGGCGATCCTGAGATCCAGCCTGTCATGCGCCGTTTCTGCGGTGACTGGTATGATGTGCTCTACAAGACCGCTACCGGGAAACTCAGCGAGGCAAAACTTGTCTGGAGCGACAAGGCTGCCGTTTCTGTGGTCATGGCTTCGGGCGGATACCCCGGCAGTTACAGCAAAGGCAAAGCGATCAGCGGCCTTGCTGAGGCTGCTGCCGCAGGTTCAGTGGTCTTCCACGCCGGAACTGCCGCCGGTGACAACGGCGAAATCGTCACCGCAGGCGGACGCGTCCTCGGTGTTTCTGCTCTCGGCGATGACATCGCTCAGGCAATCAAAAATGCCTATGCCGGAGTGGAAAAAATCAGTTTTGAAGGCGGATTTTACCGCCATGATATCGGTGCAAAAGCTCTTAATAAATAAGAGAAGCAGGGAATTTTTAGGATATGATCAGATACGAAAACGGAAAATTTGTTTTGGAAAACAGCCTGTTTTCCAGAACTCTGCTTCTTGATGATGACGGATTGCGGAGCGTCAGTTACCGTTTCGGAGACAGAGAGTTCGCCGTAACAGATGCGCCCCCTGAGTTCTCCTTTGAGGTCAATGGTGTCTCTTGCAGCGGCTATGCCCCCGGCGGACAGAAACTGAAATACAAGAGTTTTGAGATCCTTGACGGAAAAGATGGTGCAGAAATTCTGAATATCTCTTTTGAACTTCCCGGTGCCGCAGGTTGCGTCACTGTCGTGTCTGTCATATATCCTGATTTACCGGGATGTGTACGGAAATTCCGTTTTGAAGCAGGGGAAGAGGAGCTTGATCTTTCAAAGTTGATGCTTGAGACATTCAATCTTGCGCCCCGTGATCCGGTCAATCTGCAAATATTCCGGGAACAGGGCAGGGTACCCGCTCTGCCTCAATTCACCATTACCGGTTCTGATGATATGCTGCGGTTCCACGATCACAAGGAGCAGTGCAGTTTCTTTACCGGAAGTTCCATTCCCGGTCCTTTGCGCTATGTGATGTGCTATCCCCACTGGGCAACCGGGATCCGCTACGGGTACTCCTGCTCAGCCCCGCTTTTCAGAAAATATCTCCGCCCCGGCGAGGTCTGGGAAAGTGCTGATGTTTATCTGGTATTCGGCAAGGGGGATATCAATGATTGCAAGGGCAGAAACGATTTCCGCGAAATGGTCCGCCGCTCCATGCCTGAGCTTACGCCTGTTGCCGGCCCCATGTACTGTACCTGGGTCCCCTTTCTCAAAGGAATCAGCGAATCTCTTGTCTCAGAGATAGCGGATGTTGCCTCAAAAGTCGGTTTTGATATCCTTGTCCTTGATGACGGCTGGTTTGTTGACGGCAAGTGGCAGGTGGATCCTGAAAAATTCCCCCGGGGATTGGAAGCTGTTGCTGAGGATTGCCGCAGCAAAGGACTGAAGTTCGGTCTCTGGTTCAATATCGGAACTGATTACGGTGATGAGGGAAGCTCCCCTGAGGATAATTGCCGGATGAGTGACAATTCGGTTAAGATGAGCGGCAGAACAGCTGTCCGCTGTTTTGCTTCAAAACATTGCAGCGAAGTTGCTGAAAAGTTGAAGTCTCTGGCAAATCAGTACGGCCTTTCCTATTTTAAGATGGACTTCAGCAATATCATCAGTCCCTACGGTGTGCAGGCCGCAGGCTGTCATTCTCATGAACACGCCGGACACCGCAACGATGAAGATTCTGTTGTTGAACAGTATCGCGGACTCTATGCTTTGCGCGAAAATCTGAAAGAAGCCATGCCGCAGCTGTGTCTGGATTACAGTTTTGAGGTATTCGGCACTGAATTTCCCGGTGTCGCCGGATTGCAGTACAGCGATATCCAACATGTTTCCAACTTGCATACCTCTGAGCGTTTCTACGATATCAGAATGATCCGTGAAGCGATCTATGCTTTCACCGCCATGCTTCCTCCCGAAAGGATCTCCGGGAGTCTTATTGAACTCAAGGGCGGCGAAGCTGTTGAGGCCCTTTATTCAGCCATGGCGGGCAATCCGCTTCTGGCAGGGGACCTGCGGACTCTCAGTGCAGAAGAGCGCCGGGAGGTGAGAAATATTTTTGACGGTTTCAAAAAGATTTCTGCCGCAGGAGCGCTGACTGAAATGCAGACCTGGAAATGGCAGGGGGAAAGCAGTGATCCAGCGGCCGCTGCCGACGGATATTTCCGTTGGTCACGCAGTAGCGGCGAGGGTATTGCCGCTTTCTTTGCCAATGACTCCGGCGCAGAAAGTGTCACCGTGAAGTTTCCCGTACCTGATGAGAAGCCGCGGGAACTGTATGATCTTGCAACTTCAGAAGTGATCGGAACCTTTTCCGCAGATGAACTCAGAAGCGGAAAAAAACTTTCTCTGGGTGGAAAAAAGTTCCGGGGATTTGCAGTAAAGAAAGCTGAGATTTGATTTTTTCATCATCTTGTGCTATATTATAATAATTGTTTTTGTACTCTAACTCTAAAATGGGAGTATGACCAAGTGAGTAAAAAGGTCCTTGTTTTTGTGAAGCAGGTTCCGGATACCCAGAATATCACCGGGGATGCAATGACCCCCGAGGGTACCGTGAACCGCGCCGCACTTCCGGCAATATTCAATCCGGAAGATCTTAATGCTCTGGAGCTTGCGCTTCAGCTCAAGGAACGTTACGGCGTCCATGTGACCGTGGCGACCATGGGTATGCCTGCCGCGGCAGAGGTTCTCCGCGCTTCGCTTTACCGCGGAGCCGACCGGGCGATCCTTCTGACCGACCGTGCCCTTGCCGGTGCCGATACGTTGGCGACCAGCTACGCATTGAGCTGCTGTGTCAAAAAATTGGGCGATATTGATCTTGTTCTCTGCGGCAGACAGGCGATTGACGGTGACACCGCTCAGGTGGGACCCCAGATCGCTGAAAAACTCGCCATTCCCCAGCTCTGCTATGTGGAAGAGGTGAAAGATCTGAACGAAAAGACCATCACCGTGCGCCGTGCCATTGAGGGCGGTTACGAGATCCTTGAAGCTCCCATGCCCGCCTTGCTGACGGTTATTGATGCCAACGATCCCCGTCCCATGAACGCCCACAATATCATGCGTTTCAAGAATGCCAGGACCAAAAGTGAAGTGGCAAGACCTGCCGGTCAGACTCCGCTGACTCCTGAAGAGACCGACGCAAAAGTCGCAGAACTTGAGCGGGCCGGACTCCTGATTGAAGAGTGGAGCGCCGCCGATGTGAATGCCGCTCCCGAGCGGACCGGTTTTGCCGGTTCACCCACCAAGGTCAAACAGGTGATGAGCGTTGTGCTGACCGCCAGTGAAGCCAAGCAGATTGAACCGACCCAAGCCGGTATCAATGAGCTTATCCATGAACTTATCAGTGATCACACTCTGGGGTGATGAATATGTGCGAAAAAAGAGGAAATGTCTGGGTCTTTGTTGAACAGGAAGCCGGTAAGATCGCTTCTGTCAGTCTTCAGCTGGTCAGCAAAGGCCGTGAGCTTGCCGATCGCCTCGGTGTGAAACTTGAAGCTGTTTTTCTCGGCGACAAACTTGAAAATTCTGTGCCTGAGCTTTTTCATTACGGCTGCGACAAAGTCTTCCTTGCCGAGGATCCCCGGCTGGAGCCTTTCACCGTGCTGCCCTATGCAAAAGTTATTA
>JAGBWB010000283.1 GCA_017629975.1 Lentisphaeria bacterium | reverse complement strand
GTTGAAAGATGCCCCCGGAATGCACATTGCCTGTGTTCACGCAAATCTCTGCGGCGATCTTCATGCGGCGCCCGCCTCTCCGGGGGAACTGACCGCCCTGTCTGTGGATTACTGGGCTCTGGGACATGTCCACAGCCGCCGGATCATCCACGAAAAACCCTACGTCGTCTATTCGGGATGCACTCAGGGAAAAGATATCCACGAACCGGGCGTTCAAGGCTGCTATGTGGTTGACTGCGATGGTTTCGGCGGCATTGAAATGACTTTTCATCCCACTTCTGTTCTGGAGTTCCAGACATTTGAGGTCAACACCGCGCCTTGTACCGATCTTGATGAAATGCTCAGGAAAACAGTTGAAGCAGTTACTGAATATAAAAAAGAAAACACTCTCCTTTTCCGCTTGAAACTCACAGGCGTTTCAACTCTGGACTCAGAACTGCGTTTCTGCAACATTGAAGAACTCAGGGATATGGTGCAGCATGCTGTTCAACTCAGCTGCCCCGACGCCTATCTTGAAGAGATCATCATCCTAACCCGGACTCCCCTGCCCCCGGAAACGGCTCTTGTTCAGGCAGCTGAACTTGAGGCGGCAGAAAAAGAGATCTCAGAAGAAAAAATACTTGAATCTGTTTATGAAGAGATGCGTACCGTTTTCAGAGAGCTCCCCGTCATACGGAAGGAACGCTTTGAGGAACTGCGCAAAGAGGGCAGCGCGCTGCTGGCGGAACTGCTGACCACTCAGAGGGCGAAAAAATGATCATACGCCGCCTGCACATTGAGAACTTCGGGATCTTCCATAATTTTGACCTTGAACTTGCTCCGGGGATCAACCATCTTGCGTGGCACAACGAAGCTGGAAAAAGCACCCTCCTTGAGTTTATACGGCGGATCTTCTGGGGATTCCCCGACAAAAGAAGCAAACTCAACCCCTACCCTGCCCTGAAAGGATCAGGTCTTTACGGAGGTTTCCTTGAGATAACTCTGAAAAACGGGACTCAGCTCCGCCTTGAAAGATACGGTCTCCGGGGAAAACTGAAGATCATTTCAGAAAAGGGCGATACAGAAACCGTTCCCGACATCAGCTGCTGCACAAAGATCTCTGAAGTTTTCTACCGCAACGTCTGCGCCGTGACTCTGGATGAAGTGACTGCTTTTGCGGCACTTGATGATCCTGAAATTCGCAACCGCCTGTATGGAAATGTTCTCAGCAGCGGCGGCGTTTCCCTCTCTGAGATCCAGAATACGCTGACAAATGAATCAGAAAGCATCTTCAAAAGAAGAGGTTCTCTCCACCTTTTGATGCAGCTGTCCTCCGAATTCAGCGCCAGCGAAAAGCGCCTTGCTCAAGCAGCCCAAGCCATGCCTGCCTATGAAAAAGCGATCCTTTCAGCCAGAAAACTGGATGAAGAAGGGGAAAATCTCAATATTGAGATCAGCAAACTTCAAATTCAAATCAGCGCCGCTGAAAAGGCCCTCAGCGTCGGAAAACTCCGTCGCAAACTTGAGGAGGATGAAGCTCTTTTTGCCGCACGCCCCCTCCCTGTTCCTGTTCCGGAGATGCTGCCTCCTTTTGATGAAAAAGCCCCTTTGCCCCCGCCGGAGCCTGAAAACATGCCCCTGCTCCGGCAGCCTGAAAAACCGGAAGCGCCTGCCCTTGAAGGCAAATGCGACCTCACACGAGCCGCACATCTGGGGGAATATGAACTTGAAATGTGGAACTCATTTTTTGAAAAAGAGAAAAAAATTGAGCAAAATATCCGGAAAAACCTTACCATTACTTTAGGGATCTGTCTCTTTGCCGGGGTATCAGCGATTCTGATTGCCTCCCTTTATCCCCAAAACTGGTTATTCAACATTTGGGGAATCCTGACGCTTCTTGCTCTGCCCCTGCCGCTTCTCCGGGGATACAAGGAGTTGCTTAAAAGAAATAAAGCGCAAAAGATGAAGCAGGATCTTTTCTTCCGCTTTGCCCTCAATCCGGCTCTTGAGGAAAAAGAACTGCCTGCCCTTCTTGATGAATTGAGGATCTACCAGAAGCATCTGGAAGAATATGAGATGCAGATGAAACTTTTTGAGGAAAGAAAAACTCAACTTGAGAAAGGCTTTCTTGAATATAAATCACTCTGCAAACTCCACGATGAAAAATTCCGGGCCTTCGAAGAACGCAGAAAGCGCCACGAAAAAATTCGCCAGGAAAATGAACTCCAGATCCGCCATGCTGCAATGGAACTTGCACGTTATGAAAGTGAAAAACTTTCCCTCTCCAAGCGCCGGGAAGAGCTTGAACAGCTTTATCCCGCCCCGGATCAGAAACTTTTGAGTGAAGAAGAGATTCTTCAGCTGAAAGAGAAACTGCGGTCTCTGAAAATCCAGCGGGAAGAAAAAATTGAATTTTCAGGTGCTGAAAAACGTGAAGCAGCACTTCTTCTGAAAGAAGTTGACTGCGCCGTTGAGGTGAATATCCGGGAACAACTCCGGGGCAAGATGCGTTCAGCGGCAGAAAGATACCTTGTTCTGGCAGCGGCAAGGATCATTTTGGATCGTGCCGTAGAACGTGCCGAAAGAGAGAGACAGCCGGAACTTCTGAAAAGAGCTTCCCTTTATATGGAAAAATTCACTTGCGGCACCTGCACAAGAGTTTACAATTCAGCAAAAGAAAATCAGCTGAAAGTGACAACTTCAGATTTTCCGGAGGGTAAAAGTGCCCTCCAGCTCTCGCGGGGCACCCGGGAACAGCTCTTTCTGGCGCTGCGCATGGCTCTCATAGATTCTCTGCAGCAGGATGATGAGAGTCTGCCGGTGGTTTTTGACGATATTTTTGTCAACTTTGACACCAAGCGACGCGGCGCCGCATGGCAGACAATGGAATCCTTTGCTGCCGATAAGCAACTTATTATCTTTGAATGTAAATAAAGGGAGTTTCTATTATGTCTTTTGAAATGCGTCAGGGAACAGTTTACCTGGAAAAAAAGAGCGGCAGGCGTTTTATTCTGGTCAACCACAACCCCATGGCTCTGCTTTCCATGCGTTTCTGGTCGGAGTCGGCAGAGTCCGCTTTTAATCTGGCTGCGCCTGAAATGATTTCCATTGATGATTTGATCGAACTCAGAAAATCGGGAGAATATGAAGAACTGGGGGATCTGCCTCCTGAAATTTTCAAATCCATGCTCTCCTCACTTATCGCGGCAGCGGCTCTTCCTGAAGAAGATATCAAACTTCTGAAATCACTCCTTTGATTCCCCATGATCATCGGGTTGAAAAAATCCAAACTGCTCTGGATGGCAGGGGAGATCACTCTTGCCAGACGCCGTATAAGAGAAGCTCTTTATCTTATGGAACATGATGAAGATAAAGAGTTTTTCGCCGATTGTTACCGCTTTGAGAAGAGCCAGTTCAAAAACTTTGAGCGCTTCTATCTTTTTGAGTCGCCTGAATTTATTGACGCCATCCGTCAGGGGGATCATGATGCCATTGCAGAAGCGCTGCTTTTTCTTGAAGCAGATCCCTACTGTTTCCGTTCAGGTTATATGAAGAAAAAGCTGTGTCATGCTCTGAAACGGGCGCCCCTTGAAAAAGAGGAGCGTTTCAGGATCCGCGCCCTTATCCTCAAAGCAGTCTGCGTACAGCGTCCGGTCTCCTTTGCAGACTTTGCATCATTGGCTTCTTCTGTTTACACGCCGGGATTCCATCTCAGAGCGGCAAATTTGAAAATCATGCCTTTCAAATATATGCAGCTCCGTAAAAAACTGCTGCTGCAGAAACTGGCGGAGCTATATGCTCAAAGAAAGAATCAGGAAAATATCACAGAGAAAACGGCACCTCTCCCCTCTTTCCCCTCCCCCTCCCCCTCTTTTGAAAAGCCCCGTCCTTTTCTGTATCGATTAGCGGCGTTTCTCTT
>JAGBWB010000282.1 GCA_017629975.1 Lentisphaeria bacterium | reverse complement strand
CTTTGCCGTCAGGAGTTTTTTCTCTTGCTTCCACCACGCCTACATCCACCGAAAATCCACGGTAACGCAGCTCATTAAAGATAATGTTTTCCATAATGTGATTTTCTTCCTGCTGACGAAAATTCAGTCTGGCGTTACGCAAGCCCACATCTTCAAAATAATATTTGAATGGCGTGGAGATATATTTTTTTCCTTTTACATCATAACGGCTGCCTTTACTAATCAAAAAGGCATTTTCAAGGAAACTGCAATAGCGGGTGATGGTCGTTTCTGCAAAACCGCTGTTCCGTTTGCTCTTGAAAGTATTGGATAATTTCTGCGGATTGGTAAGCGAGCCGGTCGATGAGGCAAGAATATCCAGCAATTCGCCTAATTCTGCTTCATAACGGATTTTGTTGCGATCCTTGATGTCTTTGATATAGGTCATTTCAAAGAGATCATTCAAGTAAGTGATCTTTTGTTCGTCGCTTTTCATGGTCAGGAGCAAAGGCAGTCCGCCATAGGTAAAATATTCCTGCCAGGCTTCTTCTTTGCTTCCCTCAAATGCGGAGAAAAACTCCGAGAATGAAAGCGGATGGATTCTGATTTGGTCGCCGCGGCCGCGGAATTCAGTCAGGATGTCAGTTGAAAGAAACTTGGAGTTGCTGCCGGTCACATAGACATCCACATTACGATAATGCAGCAATTCATTCAGTACAGCCGAAAAGTCTTTGAGCATCTGAATTTCATCGAGCATAATGTAATATTTTTCATTCTCATTGATTTTGGAGTTCAGATAATCAAGCAGGGCAGTCGGTTCACGATATTTTACATTTGAAAATCTATCCAGTTCAATACCGATAATATTTTCAGCCTTCACGCCTGCTGACAGCAAATATTCTCTGAACAATTCAAAAAGCAGATAAGATTTCCCGCACCGGTGCAATCCGGTTACGATCTTGATCATTCCGTTATTCATACGGTTGATCAGTTGCTGCAAATATATTGGTCTTGCAATAGCCATAACAAACTCCAAATGAAAGATTTTTGCCGTAATTGCCACTTTTCTATTGTTTAATATACAGCAGACCAACTAATTTGCAAGCCATGAATGAAAGATTTTTGCCGTTTTCGCTAATTTTCTTTTATTTATTGGTCGCATATTCTGAGTTTTTTGAACAAAAGTAAGGATATCAAATTTTTCTCCGTCCCTCACGGCCCCCTCAGCAGCTGCGTGCTCCCCAGTCTTGCGGCTATTGACCGTATCCTCAATCCCCCGAAAAAACGTTAACATTTGAACAAAAAAATCCTCCGGAAGAACATTTCCGGAGGATTTTTTGTTGCCGTTTTTTTCAGAAGTTTTTAGGTTGGGAGGGAATCACCTCAACACCTTTAAGCTCGTAAAGTCCGTCAACAGCGGCGTTGACCAGCAGCAAACCGCCCCTGGAGTCAAAAAGCTGACTCCAGGCTTCGTAGCCGCCGCTGACAAGAGCGTTGCCGTGGCAGAGGTAATCAAAGTACGCAGTAGAGCAATAGAGGATAAAAGTTTTGCGGAAAGGTGAATGCCATTTGATTTCCTGTCCCAGTTCTGCAAGCATTTCTCCCGGAACACCTACAAATGCCACATCTCCCACAGAGAGGAACTGCAGGGGCAGTGAAAAGCGATCCTTGCCCCGGTAATAAGGGGGAAGTCCGCCAAGGGGACGGGGGTTGTCCATTCTGCGCTTCACCTCAACACGGGTGCGGAGCGCCTTGATTTCGGGATTCTCGATCTTGAAACGGTCACTCTGCCGTTTGGCATCGCATAGAGCAAGCATAACGGCTGAAGTCAGCTGTTTTGCCATGCGTTCTGCGGCTCCCTGCCCCATTTCGGATTCTTTGGGGAACATATCCCCCGCCGCCCCGGAAAGGAAAATACAGTCAGCTCCTGATTCATACTTGATGAACTGCCGCAAATAGCCGGGATAATCGGGGGAAAGGGTGTGGCTGCCCAGACCGGGGGCATGAGTCGCCAAGGGATGGGCGGCATAGTTCACCAGCACTTCTATTGGTATACGGGAGTCCTTTTCAAAGAAAAGCAGCAGTCCCAGTTCCTGATCTTTGAAGCCCTCTGCCAGAGCTTCCATATCCCGGCAAGTGGGGAAAAACTTGGTGGTGTTATCTCTTTTTTCAAAGCGGCGGTTGGTGTTGGCATCGACTTTCATTGAGTAAAAGAAGGTATCAACTTCAACAAAAGAGTCTTTGAGCTTTTCGATTCCGTCAAGCACCCAAGCGATGAGTTGTTCCACATAAGGAGCGTTGAAAACCTCGGGGTATTCCGCAAGGGTTCTGGTGTGGGGGCCCTCGTGGGTGTGGGTGCAGCTCAATATCACAAACTCTTCGGGTGTTCCCAGGAGTTGCGCCGCTTCGCGCCGGACACGGTCGATAAGCTCTTCATCCATGCCGATGAGGTCAAAGCCAAGAATAAGGGCGGTGTGTTTGCCGTCATCCATGGCAAGCATACTGACCACCAGTTCCCCTACTTTGCGAAAGGTTTTATCAAAAGCGCCGTACCCGGCAATGGCGGTCCCCACTTCGGGGGTGATGATCTGTTCAAATTTGGCAATCTTCATAATTCGTCTTATCTTATTGTTTTTTCACTTCGTACAAAGCAACGTTATCAATCCACACTTTTCCAGTTGCCTTGCGCAAGTTAAATGACAGTCTGGTTTTCCGTCCGGGGAGAACGGTCTTGGAGGTTTTGAAGCGGAACGTCATGGGTGTCCAGTCAAGACTCCCTGACAAAGCCGCCGTTTTGCGGTTGGGGAAACACTGCTCCTTACGGCTCAAGTCATCTATGCGGACATAGAAGCCGCTTGAATGGGCCGCTTCAGGTTTCACATTTTCCATTCTGGCAAAGAAAGAAAGTTCATACTCGGTGTCAGGCTTGAAGGGAGGACGCTGCTGAATAGTGATAGAGTCCCCCTGCTTCAAAGTTGCAGAATCAAGAAGCAAAGCGTACTTCCCTTTGAGCCGGAAATCACTTGTCAGAGGGAATTTCCCCCTGGCAATCCACCAGGCGCCGCAGTCGCCGGGGCGTTTGGGATTGGCCTCACGGTCAAAGTCGCCGTCCTTGATCAGATTGATTTCGGTTTCTTTCTGAAAACGCAAGGTGCCGAAGTGTTCAACTTCATTGTTGTCCTTGAGATAGAAAGGCCCCCAGACATAAGAGACACCCATTCTTTTCGGAGGCGTGTAACGTCTTGTCATATTGGCAAGCATTCCGGTAGCTGCCGCTTCAGGCAGAGAGCGCCGGGGGATTCTGATTTCAGTGATCCAGCCTTTTCCGGGAGTGATGACACTTTTGGCTTCAGCGCCGCTGTTCCATGACCAGTCACGGATTCCCTTGACAGACCGCAAATCAGCTATGGAGCCGGAAGCATTGACCATGACCTGATAGCACCGTTCACGGTTTTTGTCAGGAGAAAGAAAGACTTCCACACCGGAGTCTTTCCAGATTTCGTTGTTGTCAAAGGGACGCACGATGGTATTGACAATGCCTTTATCCTCGCATTCAAAGCCGAAATAGAAGTAATCTTTGTCCCGGAGAGCCCTGACCGTGGTCTGCACTTCAGTGGGCATTTTCTTTCGGCTGGAAATAAGGGTAATGACCTCTGCCGTCTGCCAGGCGGGATCATCCAGCTTGCCGTCAAGGCGGGGCGCTTTTGCCGCTTCAGGCATAAAGGCGCCCCAACGGGCAATGGCCCGTTTTCTGCCGTTGAAATCCTCGGCTCTTTGCAGTGCGGGCTGCCACATTTCACGGCGCAAAATTTTGACTCTGGCAAGAAATTCAGGCTGATCAGCGGTGATTTTTTCAGCCTTGTCAAAGAGGGCGGAAAGCCGTTTTCTCTCGGCCAAAGAGTAGACCGTATTCCACATTTCCGTTTCAGAAGGGTACATGGTCACAGGCCCAAGAGAGGTATCCACAGAGTTGTTCGCCATCTTCATCCAGTTGCGTTCAAGGGATTCAAAAAACTCCTTCATCTGTTTTGCGGCGGGACCGAACATAAGAGTATGGTGTTCATCAAGGAGTTTTTCCACATCAACATCCACATTCCAAAGCACTTTGCCGTAAATGTAGAAGTTCAGATACTCAAAAAAGAGGTAGTCGGTGGTTCCCTCGTAGTAACACCCGAGAGCGTATGACTTGACCCGCTTCATGAATGTGGCGGAAGAGCGGGGCGTGGAAGCAGGAATCCCCGGAAAAACGCCGTAGTATTTGCCGGGATATGTCCACAGGAGAAGTTTTCCTTTGACTTTCTCTGACCATGCTTTAAGCTCTGCAATCTCTCTGTCGCGGGGGACGGGATTGAGTTCGTTCCAGGGGCCCCGCATGGAAAAATCAAGGATCAGATTGTCAGGAATTTCGCACGCAGGGGGCATACCTTTCCACCAGGAATAGTTGCAGGGCACAGTGAGAAATCCATCGACACCGGCTTTCTTCACCCCCAGCGCAACATCACGGAAGAAACGCCAGTAGTGATCCCGCTGCTGTTCGGGGGTGCCTTTGATGGTTTCAGGAGCGCACTTGGCGCAGGTGCATTTCTTGACACCGTCCGGGGGAGATATACTGAAAAACTTGCCGCCGGCAGGGAAAACCCAGTGCCAGCCCACCTTGCGCTTGTGGCGCTCAATGACACCACGCACGGAAGCAGCTTCGCCCTTGAGATAAGAAACGGCGTCGGCGATAAACTCATCTTTGACCTTGCTTGAATAGCAGAAATGGCTCTCATCCCAGTGTCCCGTGCCGGTATATCCGGTGTCGATGATTCTTTTGCCGTTGCTTGCCAGAGCAAAGTATTCAGGATGGCTTTTCCCGAAGCGGTTGCCGTAGTTCAGCTCACGCAGGCCGTGGCAGTAGTAGATGTTCCGGGTCTGGTAACGGTGGCGCAGGCGGTTGATTTGGAGAGTATCTTTCTTGAACTCGCGCCCCCGCTTGCCTGCCCAGTCGCTGTACAGACGCTGGTAGAAGTCAGGACGTTCATAGATGTCGATTTGAGGCAGTGCCCAGCTTTTCATCTTGGGAACGACGGTTCCGTAGTCACCCGGCAGATAGAAACGCATTCCGGCGAAACGCTCCAGAAAGTCATAAGTTCCGAAAAGTGTCGCATGGTCGGCGAGAGTCACTCTTTCGGTCTTTTGGGGGTCATCCCGTCCGATGATAATGACACCTTGAGGAGTACTTTTGATCACAAAGCCGTCACGGTCAAATTTGGCAAGGTCGATACCCAGTTTGGAAGCAAATTCGGGACTGCCGATAATAATGGCAGGGCACTTCCCTGTGGGTTTTGCCAACACTTTGAACTTCACCCCGAAGGCTTTGCCGAGAAGCTCTGCCGCTTCACGCCCGGCGAATTTCGCCGTCGGAGCGGCATCGGCAGGGACAACGATTTCAAAGTTCACTTTGCCATCTTTCACCAATTCCAGAACCGGTTTGGCTCCGATGGTGATTTTACGGGGCAGACGGGGAACGAGTTGTTCCGGCAGCTCCTGTGCGGCAGAAAGGGCCGCGGAGGCCGCCAGTAAAATTGCTGTAAATATTCTTTTCATAAAAAGCTCCTTTTAACTTATTTCAAAACCAGGCAGGGGATTCAGCCAGCGGATACCAAAAGGCTTTCTGGTAGCAGCTTACATACTGCTGATTGGGAATCTCTCTGCGCTTCATGTAGCTCACATGACCGTCACCGAAAAGGACATTGCAGCCCCCGTTGTGGCGGTCTTCCATCTGCTGTTTGCCGTTGGAGCGCTCGAAGCAGTAATAACTGATCTGGTCACTGGTGGCATCTCCCATGGTCATGAGCCGGGAGGGATAACGCCATGCGGTGGTTTTCATACTCCGCAGAGAGTTGCCGCTTTGAAATCTGATGTTGTAGCCCTGAGTGCAGTAAAAGTTGCTTGACTCCCACCAGTTTCCGGAATCTGTTGCGGCGCTTGCCTTGGCAGAGGGACAGGCGTAAGGAGAAGTTTTCATGCTTTTACGCCCGATAGAACCGTAAACCATGTTTGTTGTCAGCCCCGGCCAGTAATCATCCATTTTCACTGGGCCGTTTTTGCCCTTCTGCATGAGGCTGATTCCGCCCCGTATGGGGTACTGATCGGCGTTATCCGTGGCGTAGGCGCCCAGAGCTTTGCCGGAAGCGATAAAGTTGTTGACACATTTGACAGCTTGCGCCCGCTCTCTTGCCTGCTGCAAAGCGGGCAGCAGCATGGCGGCGAGAATAGCGATTATTGCAATCACGACAAGCAGCTCGATCAGCGTAAAAAAATGTTTGCATTCAAGAGTTTTCTTCATCTTTTTCCTTTCCTTGTCAAGTGAAAAATGATTTTTTGAGTTCTTGCTGATAAAGTATAACGGCATTTGTGTATTTTTACAAGAAACAACCCGGTAAAATTTCAAATATTTAATAAAAAGAACACAGTTCTACAACAAAAAGAGCGCAATTTTCCCTTTTTTTCTTGAAAATATTGTATCGGCAGGTTATATTTCTTTCATGGAAAAAATAAGCGTACACAAACTCAAACTCCAACGGGCACAAAATTACCTGCGCCACAGGCTTCTTTTGCTGCCCGCAGGGGGTGCTTTGCCCGGAACACGCACCATGTGCACTCAATGCGGCGTAGGGCGCAAGATTATGGAACAGGCACTTCTTGAAGCGGAAAAGGAGGGACTGCTCCTGCGCAAAAACCGTTCGGGATTTTACAAAGAGTCATCCCCGAAAGCCCAGACCGATGTGCTTATCTATGTGGACAACTCTCTCAATCAGCTTGCCCCCGTGGGCTCTGCCGGAACGCCCAGCCAGATTGCCCGGACGTGCCTTGCCTTGCAAAGCATGGCACGCGCCAAAGGGTTGAACTGCGTTTTTTACACCGACTTTGACGAAATGCCCAAAGCTCCTCTCCCCCTTTTTGCCCTTTCCGTAACCAACCCTGAAATATTGACCCGTGCGGAAAGCCTCTATCCCCGCACCGTCACCATTTCAGGAATCCCGGGAAAATTAGCCTGTATTCCCCCTGTTGAACTGGCAACCCGGGCAGGCTTGGAACACTTGGCCTCTCTGGGCCACCGGGCGGTAGGATACCTTTATTTCCGCCGCCCCGATCCGGGATACCGGGACAGGCACCTTTTTGAATACTACCGCTTCATGGCGGAACAGGGCTTCAAGGTGGACCCCAGCTACATTGTTCCCTACCCCGATGAAAACAGTGTAGAGTCAGGAATCCGCAAGATGTTTGCCTGTTCCCGTCCCCCCACGGCGATTTTTGCCCAGACGGTGTGGCTCCCCACGGTCTACCGGGTGCTGAAAGGGTTGAAACTCAACATCCCGTGGCAGGTTTCGCTCCTCGGTTTGGGGGAAACAGATTTTGTGGAGCGTTTGCACCCTTTTCCAGCCATTGTCAACGAGTCGGCCAAACTTATTGCCCAAAAGGCATGGGAGCTCATGTTTGATTCAACACTTCAAAGTGCAGCCCTGACGCCGCCCCTTGAAATTCTTCAGGGAGCTTCTCTGCGGAAGTACCGTGGGTGAGGCAAAATTTTTTAACTTTCCCCTGTAAAGATTTGCAATCAGGAATTTCAGAAGTTATATTAATTTCCATTATTGTGTTTCGGTGTTTTTCAACCTGCAGCTCCTTTATCTCCACACCAAGAACATCCGCTGTCCGATTCAGGCGCATGGGTTGAAAAATTCTGTTTTCCGCACTATATTAACAAAAAACAGAAATGGCAAAAAATGAAATCCGCATCCCGTTATTTTTCACGTACTTCAGTAACAAGCCAACCAAGATTGCATTTAGTCGATCTTTTTGCAGAATCAACGGAATATGTGCGCGACTGGCGGCTGCCTTTCAACTCCATAAGTCTGATTTCCAGAGCGGATCCGGAGGATCTTTCCTGGTGTGAATTACTGGAAGAAAACCGTCGTTTGTTTCTGGAAGAAGGCTCTCTTTCTTTTACCACATGCGACACGCCAATGCGTTTGCGTTTTTCGACGGCTTGTGAACATTGCTGCATCCATTTCCGATACGAATTGTTTCCGGGAGTCGATATTTTTTCCGGGCTCCATAAACGTTTTATGTTCAGAGATCAACATTTGCAAGAGAAAATACTTGCGGCATTTGCAGAAAAGGATCAAATGCGTAAAATTGTTATGGCAGAAAATATTGCATCTGAAATTTCCCTGAGGTTCTGGCCGGAGAAGCTGCCTGTTGACATGAAAAAAATAATGCAGTTCAGCAAGCTTTTTCAATATGTAAAAGAACACTTGGACAGTCAGTTGAGTATTGGTGATATGGCGACATTCATGGGGTGGTCAAATGCCTATTTCTCCCGCGTATTCCACAGTGTATT
>JAGBWB010000281.1 GCA_017629975.1 Lentisphaeria bacterium | reverse complement strand
TCATTGTAATAACTCCTTTGGATTTATGTTATTTGAAAATCAGCTGAATAACTGTTTATATCCGAAAAACATGACTGTCAGCACCAGAAGGGGCAGCAGATAACGGAAATACCACTTCAAGGCGGTAGGGAATTTCAACCCTTTCCCGGTGTTGGCTTCTTTGATGAAATTTTCCCATCCCCAACCGTATTTGTAAGAACAGAACAATGCAAGGGTGACGGCGCCAAGAGGCAGCAGGTTCTGGCTGACAATAAAGTCTTCAAGGTCAAGGATCGTCGTCCCCTTGCCGAGAGGCTGGACTTTTGACCAGATGTTGAAACCGAAAACACAAGGCAGCGCGCAGAGCGCCACGGCAATCCCCACAACGAAAGAGGCTTTTTTGCGGGAGAAACGCCATTCATCCATCAGAAAGGCGATAAGGTTTTCAAAGACTGCCACAACCGTTGTCAATGCGGCAATGGCAAGGAAGATGAAAAAGAGTGCTCCCCACCAGCGGCCGCCTGTCATCTGGGCGAAGGTGTTGGGCAGAGAAACAAAGATCAGTCCGGGCCCTGAGCCGGGATTGACTCCGAATGAGAAACAACAGGGAAAAATAATGACACCGGCAAGCAGTGCGATCAATGTGTCTATGGAAATAATGGCGACGCCTTCGCCGGGGAGTGAATGCTGTTTGTCAATATAACTGCCGAAAATAGCGATGCTTCCCACGCCGATGCTGAGGGTGAAAAAGGCCTGTCCCATGGCGGCATAGAGGGTTTGCCCGATGTTGTTGGTGAATTTTGCCATATCCGGCTTCAGATAAAAACTCATTCCCTCCTTGACGCCCGGCAGGGTAAGAGCATATCCCGCCAGAAGCAGAATCAGAAGAAAGAGAAAAAACATCAGGATTTTTACGCTTTTTTCAACACCTTTCTGAAGTCCGCAGCTGCATACTGCCGCAGAAACGGCAACTGTTCCAAGCATGAAAGCAGTGCTTTCCCAGGGGGAGGCGCAGAGGGTGTCAAAAAGTTTTCCGTAATCCCCCGGCGTCTTGCACTTTGCGACATAGTTGGTCAGGTAATATGAAGTGTAGGCAAAAAGCCACCCTGAAACCACAGTGTAGTAGATCATCAGGATGAAGTTGCCTGTGAAAACGATCTTGAAAGGGAGCGTCCACAGTTTTTTATCAGGAGCAGCAAGGTTGCGGACACTGCCCACCAGATTGGCTCCGCCGCCTCTGCCCACGCTCAACTCCGCAATAAGCAGCGGAAATCCCAGAAGCAACAGAAAGACGAGATACAGCAGCACAAACATACCCCCGCCGTAATGTCCTGTGATGTAAGGGAAACGCCAAACATTACCTAATCCGACGGCACAGCCCACCGACAACATGATAAATCCCAGCCTGGAACCGAGAGTTTCTCTTTCTGACATGATAAAATCCTTGAAAATATTTATAGATCTACGGCAAATAATATACAGCATGATTGGCTTTTTTGCAAAAAAAAAGATGAGAATAATCAAAAAAATATTCAGAATCATTTGCAATTCCGGCTGCGGAGTGATACATTACCCGGCGCAAAGTTTATTACTCCGGAACAGAAACTGCCTTTTTTCTGTTCCAATGAATCTTAAGGAAAGTGTATTATGCAGAAAATCGATCTTGAATCAAGACCTGAGCTTTTCCGCGGCTGTGTTGTCCCGGGAGTGCGTATGAGTGACGCGCTGCTGGATTTTTACAGCGACTCTGAAGCCCGCGTGATCCGCGCCCGGAGCGCTTCAGGTGTGCGTGTCGCCTTTGTGACCGATGCTGTTGAAATGGATTATTCTTTCACCTGCGGCGGCTGTGCCCGGAAGATTTTCACCACTGACATTATCATCAACGGCGAAAAGAGCACTCTTGAGGGGGAAGGCCCCCATAAGATCACCATGGCGCCCGGTGAAAAAAGTGTTGTGATCCATCTGCCCCATCTGATCATCGTCAACGATCTTGAAATTGCTCTCAACGACGGTGCGTTTGTTAAAGAAATGGCGCTCAAAGAGAAAAAAATGCTGATCTGCGGTGACTCCATTCTTCAGGGAATGACCTGCACGACCCCCACGAAAGCTGTGGGAACACTGCTGGCGGAGAAATTGGATGTTGAATTTCACAACACTTCTGTCGGCGGAGCGGAGATGCGTTTTGAGGCTGTGGAGCACTCCTTAGCTCTTGGCGGTGACGCCGCACTGGTCTGTTTCGGTATCAATGATGCTGCCCACGAAGTCCCCCACGATCTTTTCCGCGAAAGAACCCGCCGGGTGCTGGAACTGCTGAAAGATTTTGCGGGTAAATCCTTTATTGTTGTGCCTATCCCCAATATGAACGTGAATCCTGAAAGCCGCGAGGCGCTCTGCCGTATCATCAGAGAAGAACAGAAAGCCTTTCCTGAAATTACCCTCATTGAAGGGGCGGCATTCTATCCTGCCAGCGCTGACTTCTTCGTTGACGGGACACATCCCAATGATGAAGGAATGAAAATCTACGCTGAGGCCCTTGCCGGAATCATGGCACCGGTGCTTGGCTGATTTTTCCTGAAAAAAATCAACACCTTTTGCCTTTTTGTTCAAGAGGCGGAAAGGTGTTTTTTTTCAGCTCGAAATGGCGCCGGAGAACGCTCTTATTCACTTTTCGGTGCGCGTGTCATGAGTTCATCAATGACTTGCGGAACGTCTCTTGATTCATAAAGGATCGCATGTATTCCGTTGATGATAGGGGTGTCTGCACCGGCTTTCCGTGCCAGAGCAAATGCGCCGCGGGCGGTGTAGACGCCCTCGGCGACAACCATTCCCATGGCGTCAAGGATTTCAGGCAGTTTTCTGCCTTTGCCCAGTTCTTCACCTACATGGCGGTTGCGGCTGTGTCCGGAGCAGCAGGTGACGATCAGATCTCCCACACCGCTCAGACCTGCAAATGTGCTTTTCGCCCCTCCCAGCATTTCGCCCAGATTCCCCATTTCATGGATGCCCCGGGTCATAAGAGCTGCTTTGGGATTGTCCCCGAGTTTCATACCGTCCAGGATCCCGGCGGCGATGGCAAAAACATTTTTCAGCGCGCCGCCCAGCTCCACCCCGACCACATCTGAAGAGGTGTAAACACGGAAATTCTTATTCATGAATATCTTCTGAACCAGCAGTGCGTTTTCCGGATCCACGGAGGCTGCTGTTACCAGAGTCGGAACCTGACGGATGACCTCTTCGGCATGGCTGGGACCGGAAAGAGCAACGTATGGAATGGTGCCCAGTTCCTCCTGCATTATTTCACTGATACGGAACCAGCTTTCTTTTTCAATTCCTTTGGCGGCATTTACAAATATCTTTTCTTTTATGCCCGGAAGAAGAGCAAATTTTTTAAGCGTCTGTCTGAGGAACTGTGTCGGGGTGACAAAGAGAAGCAGAGAGGCCTCTTG
>JAGBWB010000280.1 GCA_017629975.1 Lentisphaeria bacterium | reverse complement strand
TCATGATTTTCGGCAACAACATCATCTGGGAAAATTTCCATGTGGCGCACTTCCCCGGGCAAGGGATCCGGGTGAATGCTCCGGCAAAAAATGTGATCATCCGCAACAACACCGTTTTCGGCGGAACCTGCGGCATTATGCTTTACGGTGGAGTTGAAGAGTGCAAGATCCTCAACAATAAAGTGTTCCGCGTTGCAGGCACCGGGATCCAGCTTGCTGGGAGCGGTAACAAGTGTCTTGTCAAAGGCAACTTTGTTCTCAACTGCGGAACCTGTTCCCCCTTCAAAAGTGCTAAAACAGGCAGTGAGGGAAACATTTTCAATATTGCCCATTACGGCAGTTTTTACAATACGGACATCATTGATAATATTGCCGTTTCCACCGATCCGGAGCGCTGCGGACGCACCATCATGCGTAACAAGGGCGCCATCCGCAAGCACACCACGCAGACGGGGAATGTTTTTTACGGCGGCAGTGTCAGCCTTTACGCAACAGAAGACGGCACCGCTCTTCTTGCCAACAATACCATTTTCAATGGCGGATACAGCATCGGAACTCTGACCAGCGAGAAAAAGTATGTCCCTGTTCAAAAAGACAACTTGTGCATTCAGGGCAAAAAAGATCCGAAATTTGCCGATGAATTTCACTATGACTACCGTCTGCGCCCCGATTCACCTTTCATTGGCAAGGGGGCATATCCCCGCCCGGGAAATATCCTTTATGCAGCTCCTCAGGGAAAAGGCAGCGGCGCGACTCCCGAAAAGGCTTGTTCTCTGACGGCCGCTTTGAGCAAGGCGCGCGGCAAAGAGCTGACCATCTATCTGCTCCCCGGAACCTATTCCGGAAAGGCTGCCGTGACAGGACCTGTGAAGATCGCCAATTACAAGGGCGGCAAAGTGACCGTTGAAAAGGGCGTTTTTCTCGGCAAAGGCAAGGTTGAACTTGACGGAATAGTCTTCAAAAACACCTCTTTCCGCTTCAAGGGCAGCTTGAATGTCCGCAGAACCGTTTTTGACAGCAGTGATCTTCAGGCAGACAAACTTCAACTTGAAAATACTACGCTCTGTGAAGCGCGTGTTTCCGGTAAGATCATATTGCGGAACAGCCTTGTTTACGGTCAGGGAAACAGTTTTTCAACCGCCGGCATGATTTGCGAAAACAACTGTTTCACCTCTGAGGCTGCTTTGAATGGCTTGAAAGGGCAGATCATCAGCGGACACAAAAACTTTTACCGCAGCATTACTCTTGATAAGGAGTACACTCTCCCTGCCGGAAGCGATTTGATTTGTGCCGGACTTGATTGCAGCACCATCGGCGCACGGGGCGCAGAATTCAGGGAACCTGAGTTCACAGTTGAAAAGATGCAGTGGAAACAGGTCACTCCTGACAGTATCATGGTCAGCTGGAGTACGCCGCGTCATTACTGCAATGTCAGCGTCAGAAGCTATTCCTTTTCCGAGCGTCGGGAAAATAATACCGCAAATTTTCAACAGGGCTCTCTGCGTGAAAGCAGCGGTCAGGTGCTTTTGAGCAAATTCAAACCCGGAAAAAAATACCGGATCAACCTCTATTTTTATCCCATCCGCAGTCAGAAGATGATCCACAAGGTGATGGAACTCACTATGCCCTCCCGGTTTGAACACAAACCTGTCACCTTGAAAGTGGATAAAAAAGCTCCCGGAGCTTTCCGTTCCATCTCTGAAGCGATGGCAAAAGCCGGTCCCGGGGATACTGTGATCGTCGGCCCCGGCATTTATACGGAGTCCGTCCCCATTTATATTTCCGGGATCACCCTCAAAAGCAGCATTCCCGGCAAAGCCGTGCTGAACCTTGCCGGACTCCTCAACTATTGCATTATGACTGTCAATACCAGAAACGTGACCATTGACGGGTTCCGCTTTATCGGACTGCCTTATTCGGCAGGAGGAAAAACGATCAATACAAGCCGTGTTGTCAAATTAACGCTCCGCAATTGCTATTTTGAACGCAACGGAAAACGTTCTACTGGCAACATACAGCTTTTCGGTTACGCCCCCGATGGAATGCTGGTTGAGAACTGTGTTTTTGACTCCGGATTCCACGGTGTCTGGATCTATCCCGGTAAGAATGTGACGATCCGCAACTGCACTTTTTCAGGCGGCGGCGTCAATGCCATCCATGTGGGGTGCGAACAGGGATCAAAAACTGAAATCTACAACAATATTTTCGTTGACACAGTTTCCAACCACCACAGTCCCGCTGTCAGTGTGGCTGAACACGGTCCCCATGTTTACTGCGACTACAACCTTTACTGGAAGACCTCTGAACGGGCTCCTATGCAGCGTTATTATGCTTTCGGGCGCTACAAGAAAAGCCACGAATACAGTGCTGTCTGGCATGTTAAAAAGCGTGATCTGACTTTGACTCTTGAAGAGACCCGCAAGCGTTACGGTGTTGAGAAACACGGTATTGAAGCTGATCCCCTTTTTGTGAATGAATTGAAAAAAGATTTCACACTCCGTAAAAACTCCCCTGCCATCGGCAAGGGGCGCAACGGTAAGAATATGGGCGCGGATTTTTCCATCTTCAAGTAAGTCTGTTTATCTAAAAGGTTATTGAAAAATGATTGATTTGCCAAATGTTTTCAACGGCGGATTCAAAGGTGATCTCGTTGAAAGCGAGCTGCGGAGAGCGGCGTTGAAAAAAGACCGTATGCATCAGGTCCCTTTCTCTCTTGAAGATTGGAACCCCGGAGAGCTGCGTCGTAAGATTTTTGAAGCTATGGGGGGCGAGCCGGACCACTCACTTCCTCTGGATATGGAAATCACCAGAACAATTGACCGCGGTTCGTACAGGATCCTTTGTCTGAGCTATGTCAGCCGTCCGGGAGTCCGTGTTACCGGAAATCTTTATGTTCCTGCCGGAGAGGGACCTTTCCCCGCTGTGATCAACATGCATGGACACTGGTCACAGGGGCGTCTGGCAGCAAGGGTGCAGATGCGGGGACACATTCTGGCCCAGTTGGGGTATGTTGTCCTTGCCGTGGATGCTTTCGGTTCAGGAGAACGCAGTCCGGAACACGGCGTCTACTCTTATCACGGAGGAGTTCAGGGGGGCTCTCTTTTCCAGATCGGTGAGTCGCTCATGGGATTCCAGGTCATTGACAACATGCGCGGCGTTGATCTTCTCTGCTCTCTTCCTTATGTAAAAAAAGAGCGGATCGGCGCCTGCGGAGCCTCAGGCGGCGGCAATCAGACCATGTGGCTTGCCGCTATGGATGAGCGTATCACTGCCGCCGTGCCGGTGGTCAGTGTGGGGAGTTTTCAATCCTATGTGCTGTGCTCAAACTGCATGTGCGAACTGCTCCCGGGAGGCTTGGAAATCGCCAATGAAGCTGAAGTCCTTTCTCTCGTTGCCCCCCGGGCGATCATGCCTGTCAACGGTGTGCTTGATGATAATGCGGCTTTCAATCCAGGTGAGACCCGCCGTACCGTGGATGAGGCGCGCAGAATATTTCGGGCATACGGAGTGCCGGGGAATATCCGCCAGATGGTGACAGAGGAACATCATTTTTTCAGTTCTGATGTGGTCAAAGCTCTGGTCGGCTGGTTTGATTTGCACCTGAAGTGTATGGGCGACGGTGAAGCCGCTGAAACACTGCCGGACTGGACTCCTTTGCCGGAAGAAGAGATGATGGTTTATCCCAGAGGCAAGCGGCCTTCCGACGTGATCTCTATGCCTGAATATTTGAAAAAACGTGAAACTGAACTTCTCGAAAAGGCTGTTTTTGATCGTGAGCTTTTGTGTGATATTCTTGCTTTGGAAGATATCTCAGTTAAGGAAACATCGCGTTTTTCCCCGAAGGGCATCTGGGAACGGATCGGCATTGAGGGCAGCGATGGACGTCTGACGCCGCTGCTGCTCCATCTGCCTGATGATCCTGAAAAAGAGATCGTCATTGTAGGGACGGCTCTTTCCAAACTTTATCTTTCCGGTAATCCCATGATAGAAGCTCTGCTCAGCTCCGGATGCGGAGTGGCTGTGGTGGATCTCTGGGGCGGCGGTGAAAATAATCTGCGTTTTTCAAATGACAATGACAACTATTACAGCCGTTCCCTCATGTGGCTGGGGAAAACACTGCAAGGCAAGTGGGTGGAAGATTTCCGCATGGTTGAAAAGTTCCTGAAAGCTCTGCTGGGCAAAGATGTGAAAATCGCCGCCGCAGGTATCAGAGATTCAGCAATTGCTGCTGCGTTTTTCGCCGCTTTGCGGAGCGAAGAAACTGATCTGCATTTGATGGAGCCGCCCCTTTCTTTCGGTTACGATCCCGATGGGAATGGAAAATACAGTCAGGCGGTCATTATCCCCCGTATATTCAGCTGTTGTGACATGCCCGAACTGCTGAAAAGGGCAGGGGGGGAAGTTTCTTTTTATGACTTGAAAGGTAAAAAATGAGTGAAAAACAGCCTATATCCTATTGGGAAGAGATCAAACGCAAAGGAGTCCATCTTTCATCTCTCTGGATGGTTGCGGCAACTTTGCTTTTAGGAAAGTATCAGTGGATAAGCAGTCTGATTTTCGGTGTGCTTTTGGTGCTGACTCTGGTTTCAGAGCATGATTACGCCAACAACGGCAAGTATCTGGGGCGTCTTTACGGAAAACTTTTCGGCAAGATGCTGAGAGACGATGTTAAACCCGGAGAGTGGATCGTTTCCGGAGGCGCCCCGGTTCTTGCTGCCGCTTTGCTGATGAATCTGTTTTTTCAGCCGCTGATCGCTGCGGGGGCGCTTGCGGTCATGCTGACTGGAGATGCCGCTGCCGCATTGATCGGCAGAAAATTCGGGAAACACAAAACCGTCAACGGCAAATCCTGGGAGGGCTTTTTCAGCTTTATATTGGTTGGATATGGTGCTCTGGCTGTTGTGTTTGCCCTGACCGGAGTCTCCGGCAAATTCTACTTCTGGGGAATTGCTGCTGTCATATTGGCAGCGGTCGCAGAGCTTTTCCAAAAGCAGCTCAAAGTGGATGATAACTTTTCCATCCCGTTGTGCGTGGGGTGTGTACTCTTTCTCTGCTGCCGTTTCGGATGAAAAAAAAACTCCCTCGTTTTTGAGGGAGTTTCTAAAGAACGCCGGGTTTGCCCCGGCATTTTTTTGCGGATTTTACAGCTTGCTCATGGCCGCATCAAAGCGGTTGTAAGAGCTTTCCAGCTCTTCCGCAGGCAGGAGTCCGGCGTTGAGATAATCAGAGGCAAGTTTGTTGGGGTCAATTGCCTTTGCAGCGGCCTTGGCCTCATCTTTGGCAAAGTTGCCCATGATGGCTGCCTGAAGTGCTGCAGCAAGATTTTCCTCTTCATTTTCTCCGGCGCCTGAAAGTTTCTCAAGTTCGGTACAGATCCGTTCATGTTCCTGTCTGGCTGCTGCCAACTGGCGGTTGAGTTTTTCCAACGCCTTGGCATCATCGGCAAGAGCAGCGGCGATCAATTTTGCAGAACCGCTGAGTTTGGGAAACATTTCAGCTGCGGCAGGGGGGGTAAATTCAAACTTTTCACCAGCCAGGAGTTTGTCAAGGGCAGCTGCAAGTTCTCTTGCGACTTCTCTGCCCAGATCGCCTTTGGCGCGAGTCTCTTTCTTACGGTTTTCAGAAAGAGCTGTTTCAAATGTTTCGGCGGCTTTTTTTGCTGCTGCGGCAGTTTCTCTGCAATCCAGTTCCTGCAAGCGTGTTTTGATCTCTCTTGCCCGGGCCGTATTGGCGGCAGGGTCAGCTGCCAGCTGTTCCAGTTCGGCAATAAGAGTGCGGCTCTCATTTTCTTTTTCGGTGAAAGCGGCGCGGCGTTCATCAAAGAACTTGTCAAGAGCCGCTTTGAGTCTTTCGTAGAGGGCGTTTTCGGATTTACCGGCATTACCGGCATTGCGGAACTCTTCACGAAGCTGCCGTGCACGGCGGAAATCATTCTGAGTCAGTGCTTCAGCTTCTGCGATCAAGGCTTCTTTCTTTTCAATGATAACGGCAAACTTTTTGTCGCGTTCAGTGAAATAGGCACTGCGGGCATTGAAGAAAGCGTCGGCTGCGGCGCGGAATTTACGGTAGAGCTCATTTTCATCATTTCCGGCACGGGGAATGCTCTTCCATTTTGCCTGAAGCTCTTTGAATGCGGCAGCGGTGACGTTCCACTCTGTTGAAGCGGCAAGTTTTTCAGCTTCTTCCACAAGAGTCTGTTTATCGGCAGCGGCCTGTTTGCGTTCCTGACGGCGATTGGAAAAGAACTCATCCACCTTGTGCTGCAGCTGGCGGCTGGATTCAAGGAATCTTGCGTTGATCTCTTCATTCTTTTCTTTGGGAACAGCGCCCAGAGTTTTCCAGCGCTCCCGCAGTTCCTGAAGTTCTTTTGCAAACTTGACATAATCAGGAGTTTCAGCGCTGTTCATGGCTTCGATTTTTGCGCAGACATCCTGCTTCAAGGTGTAGCTTTCCCAGCGGGCAAGGTCAAGTTCTTCAAAGAACTGGCTGATTTTCTGAGAGGCCTTGTGACTGGTTTCCTGGAAACGTTTTCTGACCGGCTGGGGCAGATGAAGAAGAGCTTTGAACTCAGTATCAATAGCGCTCTTGCGTTCTCTCAGAGGGGCGACATCCTCGGCTGCGGTCAAAGTTTTGAGTTCTTCCATAAGGGCTTCGGCGCGCGCTGTGTCGGCTGCCTGAAGCGCTTCTTCTGCGGCAAGTCTTTCTCTGGCGGGTGCTGCGGCCGCTGCAAATTCCGGAGGGAGCGCCCCCAGCAGTTTAACGCATTCTGCGTCAAATTTATCAAGATCGGAGCCAACGAGAAGTTCATCTTCCAGCAGTTTCCGGAGTTCTGCTTCAAGTTTTTTGAAGTTTTCCTGCCGCAGCTCCATATCGGCGACTCTGCTTTCGGCAGCTTTGACAGCTTCTGCGAACTGTTTATCCAGAAGTTCTGCATATTCCGGCGGCGGGGGAGTACTTGAGTCGTATTCTGCGCGGATCCTGGCGATCTCACTGCGGAACGCCTCAGGGGCCATTGCGGGGATATTTCCCATGGCCCGGCAGAGATTCTCCCGGACTTTGAGCTGTTCTTTGGTTTCTGAGGCAACTTCGCCGACGGCGAGGGGCTGACTGCTGTTTTCTTCGATCATCACATTTTCTCCGAACTTCCCCCCTTGACCTCCTGTCAGAGAGATGAAACGGCATTTGCCGGATTTTCCGGGGGATTTATTGTAAAATTGTATTGCATTATTCATATAATAGCTTTTTTTTTCGTTTTTGCAACCCAAATTTTAAAAAAATCACTTGAATTTTGCAAAAAAATGGCTATATTGTATAAAAGACAGTTCGTTGTGACCGTTTGAACCTTTTTGAACGGTTGGAAATTCAGAAGTTTTAAGGAGTGTTGCTCAGATCATGGCAAAGCGTCAGGAATTCAAAACAGAGGTGCGTCAGCTTTTGAAGCTGATGATCCATTCTCTTTACTCCAACAGGGATATCTTCCTGCGGGAGCTTGTGGCAAATGCTGCTGATGCCATTGATAAGGCACGCATTGAAAGTTTGACCGATCCCGCTCAGAGCCGGGATTGGAAGATCCGCATTGAAGCGGACAAGACTCTCAAAACTCTGACCATTTCTGATAACGGTATCGGTATGACCGAACAGGAGGTCATTGATAATATCGGAACCATCGCTCAGAGCGGAACCCGTGCTTTTATGCAGATGCTTGAGGAAAAAGGAGCCAAGGGCGAGGAGATTCCGGAACTTATCGGTCAATTCGGTGTGGGATTCTACTCCGCATTCATGGCTGCCTCTGAGGTGACTGTCATTACAAAGAAATCCGGCTCCAATGCTCCCGCCGTCATGTGGCGCAGCCAGGGCGAAGGAGATTATGAGATCGATGATGCCCAACGCGAAGAGCCTGGAACCACCATCATTCTCAAACTTAAAGAGGATGCAGAAGGATATCTGGAAAACTGGAAAGTTTCTTCCATCATCCGGAAATATTCTGATTTCATTTCCTATCCCATCATCATGCCCCGGATCACCGTCAACGAGGATAAGACTGAGACGGTGACAGATGAAGTGCTGAATTCCCAGAAAGCCATTTGGCTCCGCAAGCCTTCTGAAGTGACAGATGATGAATACAAGAGTTTTTACTCCCACCTTGCCAACTATGGCGGAACGGAGTTTCTTAAAGCCATTCACATGTCCGCTGAGGGTGTGAATGAATTCAAAGCGTTGCTTTTCCTGCCCAAGCAGGCTCCCTTTAACTTACTGATGCCTGACATCCAGAAAAAGGGATTGCAGCTTTATGTGAAGCGTGTTTTCATTACAGACGAGTGCAAGGCTCTGTTGCCTGATTATCTGCGTTTTGTCTGCGGTGTGGTGGATTCTTCTGATCTTCCTCTGAATGTTTCACGCGAGATTCTTCAGGAAAATCCTGTGATTGGCAAGATTGAGAAAGCAGTGACCTCAAGGGTTATCACCGAGCTGAAAAAGCTCCTTGAAAATGACCGTGAAAATTACAATGCTTTCTTTGCAGAGTTTGGAAGAGTTCTTAAAGAGGGGCTTCATACAGATTTCACCAACGTTGAAAAACTCAAAGATGTGGTCATGTATGAATCCATGAATTCCGAACCTGGAAAGTATATTACTTTAGGTGAATATGTTGATGCCATGCCTGAGGGGCAGAATGAGATATTCTACATCACCGGAGAGAAGCGTGCTTCTCTTGATTCCTATCCCGGTTTGGAGTATTTCAAAGCCAAAGGCTGGGATGTGCTGTTTATGACTGATCCCATTGATGACTGGGTGATGCAGTCCATGATGCAGTACCGCAAACACAACTTCAAATCTATTGCCAAGGGCGATTTTGAGGATAAAGAGAGTGAAGAGGCAGTCAAAGCAGCTGCTGAAAAGTATGCTGATTTGACCTCATTCATCAAAGAAACTCTTGGTGAGCAGCTCAATGAAGTGCGTTTTTCTGCACGAATGACAGACAGTCCCTGCTGTTTGATCGTTGAGGGTAATGCTCTTGCTCCTCACATTGAGCGTCTTTTCAAGGCAATGCATCAGCAGGTGCCTGAGAGCAAGCGGATCTTGGAGTTGAACCCCAAGCACGAGCTTGTGGAAAAGATGAGCGGAGCGCTTCAGGCCGGTAAAAAGGAAGAAGCTGCGCTTTGTGCAAAGGTCATGTTCAATCAGGCATTGCTGACAGAGGGAAGTCCGCTGGATGATCCGGCTGGATTTGCCAAATCTGTGACAGATCTTTTGGTGAAGTCACTGTAAAAAAATTGCTTTTTTATAAAGCGGAAGAATGGTCGAGTGGTTTAAGGCAGCGGTCTTGAAAACCGCCGAGGGGCAACTCTCCGAGGGTTCGAATCCCTCTTCTTCCGCCATTTTTTTTTGCCAAAAAAATGGCGAATGAAGTATAAACTCCAACCACCTTTAAACAGCTGTCATCTGCTGAAATGAGGTGAAATAAGGTGGAAGGCTGGTTTACTCAAAAAGAGGGATTTCGCTGTGCGGCAGCGGGGGAAACTGTGGCAGAGGTGTGTGCGCCGTGGCGGTGTTTTGGATGTGCGAAGCGGGGGGGAGGCCCCCTTTTTTTTATGTCCCGGGGGCGTTGGGACGATAGGATTACTTACGGTTTTCGATACGTTTCATAGCTTCAGGATTGCGCCATATTACTTCTGTCCGTCGTTGTTTTGCCTTGACATTTCCTTCGCCCTGGAGCCCGCTGTTTCGGGTTCTTCCGGCGGCGGAGCAGCACACTTCGATCTCGATTTTATCCCACCCGTTTTGTGCGAGCGGCGCATAGATAGGCGAGTCGTATCCTGACAGCACCACTGCGCCGTCGTATGCCATAAGGGTTGCGATCAGTTCTTCGTGATCGGAGTTTTTGAGTTCATGTTCATAACCGCCTGCTTTGCGGGCGCCTGCGACGTATGGAGGGTCGCAGTAGGCGAGATATCCCGGGCCGGAAAAGCGGCTCAAGCAATCTCTCCAGTCGCAGCATTCGATTTGGACCTGGCTCATTCTTTCGTGAACTCTTGGGAGATTGTCAAAAGAAGCCTTCCACCTGCCGGTCGGCGAAGTGCTGACGCCGGTTCCCCAGGCGTTACCGAAAAGGCCTCCGAAGCTCTGTTGGGCGACAAAATACCACCTTGCGGCCTGTTCGACGGGGTCGTGTATGGCGGGCCATGTCCGCAGACACTCCTCATACAGTTCTCTGGAATAGGGCATTTCGCGGACTCTTGCCATGAAGGGGCCGAAGTACTCTTTGCTTGCGATGACGCGGAAGAAACTGACGACGCCCCTGTTGACATCGTTGTAAGTTTCGACTTCGCAGGGAGGCTTTGCCATAAGGATCGAAGCCCCGCCGCCGAAGGGTTCAATGTACTTTGTATGCGGGGGAAGAGCATTCAGTACAGCGTTTTTGATTCTGGGGTTACCTTTACCACCGAACCAGGGGAAGGGAGCGCGTATTTTTTGCATTTTTGTTTCCTTTTCTTGTAAAATCATCAAAAAAAATCCCGATGAGTTTGCACAATGGCCCTTAACGTTGTACATTATAAATGTCTATGATCGGTACAACGGGCTTGGTGTTTGGCTCACCGGGTCTGGGAGGCTAAGTGTTGGTAGCGCTTATTCTCTCCCGATCTCTAATTGTCAGTAATCTTGTTAAGACATAAATCCTCCTTTCTTAAAACGGCACATCGGCCATTTTCTTTTTTTCATTCTCAAGTCTGACCTTGAGGCTTTCGATGACCTTGTGGAGTTCAGCGGCGCTGAGGCACGAAAGCTGGGTCAGATCTGCGATCCCGGCGGTGGGGGTACAGCGCCGGATAAAGCCCACCAGATAGGCTCCGGTGCGTTCTTTGGCGGGTAAAAAGGGCTGCAGGGAATTCCACAGGACCCACACATATCGTGCAGCAGGCGTTGAAGCCTGTGAGAGTCGGCACAGTTCCCGGTAGACCTTTTTGGCGTTGGCATCGGTCAGGTCTTTGGAAGAATTGACACCTCCTGTCAAGCGGAGCAGATCCCGGTACCGGTTGTCGCTCAGCCCGAGCTGTCGGCGCATTATTTGAATGGCGACGATGTTCATTTTTCCTGTTCTTCCTGTGTTTGGGACTGGAGAGCAGTCAACTTGCTATGAAGTTTAGCCTGACGGCAGGCGGCACTGTAATAACTGTGGAGCAACTTGATATTCTTCCATTTTTCGGCAAATTCAGGGTCTTCGGCACACTTCTTTG
>JAGBWB010000279.1 GCA_017629975.1 Lentisphaeria bacterium | reverse complement strand
AGGTGTGAAAGAGGAAAAAAGTTCACCTCAGGAGCAATATCTTCTCTATCAGAAAAACAAAGAGGGAGTATTGGTGAAGCTGCCCTTGATCCGCAACAACATGGCCCTGCTTCTTTTCTTTCTGCTGGGAATGCCCCTTGCGGCGGTCATCATTGAAATTTTCAACCGGCGCCGGGAAAAGGAGAGCGCTTCACCTGAACTCCGGGCGCAGAGAATGCGGAAAAAAGCGCTCCGTTCTCTTGCGGATGAACTTAAATCCAGGGGTGAAACCTCTGAATTCCGGGAAAAACTGCTTCCGCTTCTGGGGGAATCCATGGGACTTTCGGCGGGAGCTTCCGCCGGTGATATTGCAGAAAAAGTTGGAGACCCGGAACTCCGCAGCTACTTTACCGCCCTTGAGTCTTCAAGTTACATGCCGGGAGCTTCAGATAAAGGGGAACTCCTGACTCCGGGGGCAAAAAAAGCGCTGCTGAAACTCCTGAAAAAGCTCTCCTGCTGGATCGTTCTTTTCCTCTTTGTTTCATCCGCAAAGGGCAGTGAACTCAATGAACGTTTCAACCGCGGTGATTTTGCCGGGGCAAGTACCCTGTATATGCGCCTTGCCGACGGCGGAAACGGTTACAGACCCGACATGCTCTATAACTACGGCAACTGCCAGTATCTGCTGAACAATCTGCCTGAAGCCCGCTGGGCGCTGAATCTGGCACAGCTTCTTTCTCCCCACGATACAGCGCTCCGCGCCAATCTGGAACTGGTCAACGCCCGGCTTTTCGCCGCCGGGGAAAAAGAGGGCAGTTTCACCGCCTTTCTGACGGATCTGCGTGACAGGATCCGCTGCGATCACTATTTGCTTCTGGCGGCGGCGGGATGGGGAATCCTGTGGATCTTGTGGAGTTTCCGCCGTAAAATGGAAAGTTCAGTGTATTACACATTGAGCGGCGTGCTGCTCTTTCTGGTGCTGCTTTGTCTTTTCAGCTGTGCGGTCCAGATGCACAGCACCTATTCTGAAAGACGGATCATCATCACCGCTCCCGATGCGGAACTGCGGACGCTCCCCGGAAAAAGTTCCGGAACCACCGAAAGTACTCTCCCCGGCGGATGCGAAGGGGAACTGCTCCAGCGCGACAGCTCCGGATTTTCCCGGGTCAGGATCAACGGCAGAGAGGGGTGGATCAGCGAAAAATCCTATAAACACACCTTCCCCGGCAAACTCTTTTAAAAACACTCTGTTTCAGAGCCTGAACAAAAGAAAGATATAGTATGAAAGATCTTTACTGCAACCTTGAGAAACATCTGCATGAACTTTGTCTTATGCCTTCCCGGCATGTGGGTTCCCCCGGCGCGGCGGCAGCAGCTGAGTACATTGAAAAAACATTCCGCAGCTATGGCTTTACAGAGGTGAAACGACTCACTTTTCCTGCCACCGGATGGCGGTTCGGCAGTATGATCTTCACTGACCTTGACAACAATTCTGCTGAAGTCCCCGGTGCCTTGCCCTGCTTTTTTTCTCAAAGCTGTGACGTGACAGGGGTTCCACTGTGGCTGACGGAAAACGATTTGACGGATCTCACCTCTGAAAAGGTGAAAGGCCGCCTCTGCATCATTGAACTGATCCGGGGCGCTCTGGATGTCCGGGGACGCAACGGCATTGCCGAAGATCTGGACACCATGGGGGCGGCGGCAGCTGTTTTCATCGGTACATCCCACGATACCAACAGCAAACTTGAGCGCTCCCCCGTATTGAAACAAATCGGATGCGCCACTGTGGGCGAAGCAGGTTCTCTGTATCTTTCACGGAACAGAAATCACAGATATACACTTAAAACAGATGCCGGAACTTTTCCCCATACCGCCTGCAACGTGGCGGCGATCCGCCGGGGGACAGGGGGAAAACGGGCGGTTTTCGGTTCGCATTTTGATGCGGCGCCTTTATCACAGGGTGCCTGTGACAACGCTTCAGGGGTGGCGGTGCTTCTTGAAACGGCAAGACTCCTCAAAGATGAAATGCCGGAGTGGACCTTTGAATTTGCCGGATTTGATGCAGAAGAGTATTGCCTTGGTACTTCTCAATTGCCCTTGGGCAGTGAAAATTATGTCAACGGACACCCTGAAAAGGATTGGGCGTTTTTCATGGATTTTGACTGCATCGGCGCCCATTTGAGTGAAGAACTCCTCTATGTGGGCAGAGGTGAAAAACTGCCTGCTTTTGAAAGCATCTATCCTCTGAAACCGATCCGGAACGGCGGCGATGAAAGAAACTTCGACCGTCTGGGGATCCCCACGCTCTGGTTTGCGTCATGCCCCAGATTTCAGAAGTTCCACACCCCCGCCGACACCATAGAGACCCTTGACATCAGCAGGATCTGCCGCTGCGTCTCAGATGCGGTCAAAGTAACACATCAGCTCTGCCGTTGATAAAGCTGTCGCAGAGAATTTTCTTTACCTGACGGTGACGGCAACGCCTGCTTTTTTGAGAGTCCGGAGTATTTCCGGAATGTCTGTGAGCGCCAGAATGTTCCGGGGCAGAATGGAAAGGGGAGTTGCTTCACAGGGCGGCAGAGGATCTTTGACCAGAGATTCCCAGCTTGCGGGGCAGTTTTCCAGCTGTACTTCAGAGATATCCGGTGAGATCACCGCTGCCAGAAGAGCATAGATACATCCGTGTCCTTTTGCCTCAAGGACCACTTTTCCGTTGGAGGAGCGGGGGGCGATGAGCTTCAGGGCGCTCAGGATCTCCTGAACGCGCCTGCCGCACATCTCTTCACCGAAAAGCATGTGAAGCGAGGGGAAATGATAGTTGATACCGTAATAATAATAGGGATCAAGTTCAGGCATCTGGTCACATGCGGTTGAAAGAGTTTCGCCTACGCCCCGGCAGTCCAGACTGTAAAGGGCATCTCCGGGGGCGGGTTCTCTGACTCTCAGTTCATCAGCAGAGTCTTCATGGGGGATATACAACCTTGTTTCTCCCGGAACATCTTCAAAGTTGTAAAAAAGAGTCTTTCGGTCTGAACGGTGGATGATCGCCATGACTTCACCCGGTTTCGTTTCGAGACCGAAGCGCGAGTAGTTCTGGAACGAACCGTCACAGGTATAGTAACGGTAGGAAAGTTTTCTGAAGCAGGGGGCGCTTACTTTTTTGATGCCCAGAACTTTTTTAAGCTGAGCGCCGAGAGCTTTCCGTGAAAGGGGGGTGCGTTTTGCTCTGAGTTCATCAGCTTTTGCGGCGGCAAATTCAAAGATCTTTCTCTCTCCCGGAATGTTGTAAACACTTCCGCCGGGGGCGGCATAGAGATCCTCTTCTTTGTTGATGATGACATTTTTTTCCTCTTTCCAGGGATTGGGAACACCTGCCATGCGGCAGAGAAATTCATAACCTCTTTCTCTGAGGGGCTGGTAGATGCCGTGGTAGTCCTCACCCATAAGGGAGTCGAGACGCTCCGGAGCGCCCAGAAGTTCATAGAATTTCCTGAGTTGGTCGTTGATCTCAAAGAAACCTCTGGGGTCAAAGAAGTCCTTTTTTCCGCCGAGGATCAGCATGGGTTTTGGAGCAGCGGCAATAAGAAAGTCGGCGAAGTCCAATCCGGCGGCGGCGGCGCCCGGGGGGATTTGTTCAATATCGACGGCGACTTCATTTTCCACATTGCGGAGCCATGTGGTGACAGCGCTTGAGATGACGAACCCTGCGGCGCGGTCTTCACATGCGGCCATCCATGTGGAAAGGGTTCCTCCGCCTGATTCGCCGCAGATGAAGATGCGTTCCGGATCAGCTTCGGGGCGTGTAAGCAGATAGTCTACTGAGCGCATGGCGTCGCAGATGCGCCATGAAAAGAGGTCATCGCCTGTAAGGTGGAGCTGTTTTCCTGCGATGGTATGCTGTTTGGTGGGGGGATATGAAGGGGGATACATTTTCCGTTCCCCCTGACCGATGGGATCGACGATCAGGACGGCGAAGCCGCGCATGGCAAGGGACTGGCAGAAGCTCTGATACATGGTGGAGCCTTTGCCGTTATGGGCGTGTCCGCAAAGATACAGGACAGCAGGGCGTTTTGTGACACCTGCTTCGGGGAGGTAGAAATTCCCTGAAACGGTATAATTTTCTCTGGATTTGAAGAGGATTTTTTCCATAATGAAACCGGGGAACGTGGTCGTTCCGGTAATCTGGGGATCCAGGGGAGGAAATTGAGTGGGGAGTTGTACCAGAGATTTGATTTTCTCTCTGACAGTTTTCACATAGTTCCGGGCGTCGCTGTCATTTTTAATGGCGTTTAATTTTTTTCTTCTTGCGGCGCTGAGGTTTCTGAATCTGGAAACGAAATAGTGCTGCAAGGCGTTGCCGAAAGTGATTGAAGGCATAATAAGCTCCTTTATTTTGCTGCTTAGTAGAGATAATATACAGCATGTAGGTCTGTTTTCAAGAAAAAAACCATTTAGAAGAGTAAAAAAATTCTGCATGGAACCGGATAAAAAGGGGTAAAAATCATAAAAAGTTGAAAATATTTTAAAAATCGGCTTGAAAAAAAAGATAATTGGTATTATATTATGAAACACGAAGAGATTCGTGCAGCTGATACAGATAATCTGGAAGCCGTCGTGGCGGAATGGCAGACGCGCTTGGTTCAGGTCCAAGTTCTTTCACCGGAGTGGGGGTTCAACTCCCCCCGACGGCACCAAATATTCTGTAAAAAATTGCGGGTATGGCATAACGGCTGTGCACCAGCCTTCCAAGCTGGTTATAGGGGTTCGACCCCCCTTACCCGCTCCAATTAGACTTTGGTGGGATTCCCGAGCGGCCAAAGGGGGCAGACTGTAAATCTGCTAGCACAGCTTTCGATGGTTCGAATCCATCTCCCACCACCATTTTTGATTATAACCGACTGAAAAGTCGGTTTTTTTGTGCTCAAATTGCCTGATTTACGACGATTTCTCCATCTTGCAGCAAACTGGTGGTGGGATCGTGTTTTCCCACAGAATTCCCACAAAATTCCCACAATGTGGAAAATTTCCCACCACCCTTTAAGCTATCCGATAGAGGTGTGTCGTGAATTGTTATTGTCAGGAACGAAAAGGGCGTTGGTATTTCCGGATGCGGGTTCCCAAGGAGCTGCATCCCTATCTGTCATCAGAAATTTCCTATCCGATCGGAGATCTGGACTTGAAAACAGCCCACTTCAGGTGTAAATTACTGGGGGATCGTCTCCGGAGTATATTTGAACAAGCAAGGCATGGAGTTATCAGCATGGGCATTCTGCACCCTTTTGTGCGCGAAATCTGCGCAAATATCCTTTATCACGATGCGCAGTTTATGACCTCGCTGTCCACTCCTGCTGCGGAATACAATGCTGCAATCGTACGCTACCAGCGTTATTTGAGATCCCAAAACACAAATGCCGCAGCTGAGTTTATTCAACTTGCCGCCAATCAGGGCGTAACGCTCGATCCTGAAGATCCGGCAGCCTTGCCGCTGATAATGAATTATTGTCAGGGAATGATCGAAACGTGCCGCATTCTCAAAGAGCGGGCAAATGGCAATATGCATAACGGCTTCGATGCCCCTGATGCCAGCGGCAACTGGTCAACGGAACTGTCGCAGGATGACATAACTGCAGAATCCGGAATACCACCGACTCTGAAAACTGAAGATATCCAAGGTAATGAGCAGTATGATCTTTCCAGTGTCACTGCGCTGCCGGAATCCATAGAAAGAGCAAGCCAAGAGCCGGAAACTACTTTGAGTAGAACTTTGCTGCTTGCTCAACAACTGGCGGCACTGGCTCAAGGAAAAAGTGCCGTCCGCAGAAAGCCCTCTCCTGTGCCGCAGCAATATGCCCCAGTTGTTCCTGATCCGCAGCCGGTGGCAGAACCACCTTTGCCCTATGGAGTCAGAAAAGCTAAGATGCTGAAGGATGGCATCGAGGAATATCTGCACGAAAAGACTTCCGGCGGCAAGATGGATGCCAAGACCGCAATCACCATGCGATCAATGCTGTCTCTGGTCGGAGAGGTTTTCGGTCCGGAACGTTTTCTCCATGAGATTGAACGCAATATGATAGTGAAACTGCGTTCTGAAATACTGCCCAGATATCCTTTGAACCGCAGAAAGCATTATCCGGGTAAATCTCTGCAGGAGCTGTTAAAGATGGTTCCGGCACCAACGCCGATCAGCGAAAGAACCCAGCGACATTATATGGAATACTGGTCAATGCTCTTCAACTGGTGCGTGCAGTGCGGTTACATGGCAAATAATCCGGTGACGGGACTTATTGATAAGCCGGAGGCAACTGACTTGACCGAGTTGCGGCCTCCCTTTGAAAGAAAAGAGTTGGAACAGATTTTTGCAGACATTGCCCGGATGCCTGAACTGCCGCGCTTCCGCAAAGAACTTTATCCCATGCGTTATTGGATCCCTCTGATCGGGCTGTATCAGGGAATGCGCCTGAATGAAATCTGCCAGTTGCACATCGACGACATCTGTGTGGTTGACGGGGTACCCTGCATTCGGATCAGACCTTGTGAAGCAAGGGGACAGAAAGTAAAGAATTCTTCCAGTATCCGCACAGTTCCGATTCACTCGGCTCTGTTAAGACTGGACTTTCTGGACTATGTGATCTCCCGGCTGGAAAACAAGTGCAGAAAGAACGATCAGCTTTTTGAAGAGTTGACCGGTACAACCAGTGGATACCAACGCAAAATGCAGCAGTTCAATAAGCGTATTCATGATGTTTTGAAAATATCTGCTCGAAAGTCGTTTCACAGTTTTCGGCACAACTTTGATACGGAGCTTTCCAATAAGGAACCCAACGCATTTCTGATTCAGTGCCTCGACGGTCACGCCCGTCAGGGTGAACTGGGTAAACGCTATTCCAAGGGGGATCTGCTGGCGATGAAAGAGACTCTGGAAAAAGTTGAATACGGTCTGGATATATTCAAAATCATGGGGTGTAAGCCGCTGAAAGCGGCAGCTGTGCAAGAACAGATAAAACACCTGACAGAACTGACTGCGCCT
>JAGBWB010000278.1 GCA_017629975.1 Lentisphaeria bacterium | reverse complement strand
GTCATCCAGTTTTCCGTCGATCTTGACAGGCGTCTCAGCGGCAGGTACCGGGAATGCCCAGGATTTCACAGCATCGTTGGCGCTGTGGAACTTGTTGGCCTCAGCCATGAGGGGCTCCATGAACTCCTTGCGGACAAACCTGATACGCTCAAGGATCAGTTTGTCTTTGGCGGCAAGTTTTTCAGCCTTGTCATAGAGTCCGTTGATGCGCTTGAGTTCTTCGGGGCTGTAGATCTTGCTCCAGAGAACAAGTTCGGAGGGGAAGATGGTCACAGGACCTGCGGAAGTTTCAACCACATTGGCGGCGATCTTCTTCCAATTCCGTTCAATGGTGTCAAAAAACTCCTTCATGGGAACGGCGGCGGGACCGTAGAAAACTTTTGCGTGTTCATCAAGAAGTTTTTCCACGTCGGTATCGGGATTCCAGGCAAGTTTTCCGAAGACGTGGTAGGTGAGATAGTTGTGCATCAGCACGTCACTTTCGCACTCAATGAAGATGCCGAAAATATAGGGGCGCGCCCGCTTGATGAAACTGGAAAGGGAACGGGGAGTTGTGTGTGGGATCCCCGGCATGTTGCCGCCGTATTTTCCGGGATAGGTCCAGATCCAGGTCTTCTGACCGAGTTTCTTCTGCCATGCTTTAAGCAGTTCCATATCCTTACTCTGATTGGCGGGGAGATATTCGTTCCAGGGTCCCCGGAGCGCCAGCATCACCAGCAGATTGTCGGGGATCTTTTGAGTGGGGATGGGACGGTAGTCGGCATAGGCCATGGTGGTGAGATATCCGGGGATACCGGACTTTTTCACTTCATCGCAGATATCAATGAAAAACTGCCAGAAGAAATCAGTGGTCGCCTGTTTGCCTTTGGAAAAGTGCGCCCAGCAATCTTTGCACCGGCAGAAGTAGGCGGAGTCATTGGGCATGATGTTGAAACATGCCAGTCCGGGGCGGTGGACATAGTTCCACTTGCTTTCGCCGCGGATATTTTTGATGCCGCGGACTTCGGGACCTTCGTTTTTCAGGAATGAAAGGGCATCCTTGATGATCTCCTCTTTGATGCCGCTTGAGAAACAGATCTGGCTTGCATCGTAGCGTTTGGTCATTTCGATCATACGCTTGCCGTTGACATTGAGGGCAAAGTACTCAGGCTTTGTCTTGCCGAAACGGTAGTAGTAGCCCAGATAAGCGATGCCATGGCAGTTGGGGATGTAAACGGTTTCGGCGCGGCTGCGGAGCATGTTCACCTGCCCCTGCCACCCGGGATAACGCCGGATGGGGCGTCCGCCGTGGTTGTAGTCGGTGAAACGGCGCTGAAGAAAATCAGGACGGTCATAGATGTTGATCTCAGGGATGTTCAGCACCCGGGCAGCGGGGAAATGGTTGCCCAGCTTGCCGGGGAAGTAGTAACGGACACCCGCAAAGCGTTCAAGGAAGTCGTAGACGCCGAAGAGAGTCGCCCATTCCCCTTTGTTTCCGGTCTTGTAAGCATCGCGCACCGGTCTGCTTTTGGGGTTGTCCCTGCCGATAATGAGAATGGTGTTTCCCACAGTGCGGATCACAAATCCGTCACGGTCAAAGTCGGCAAGATCAAGTTTCAGCTCTCGGGCAAGTTTTTCATCACCGATCCGGATCTGATACTTTTTGCCGGTGCTTTTGCGTACAGGTTTGATCTTTGTGCCGAAAACGGCGCTCAAAGCATCAGCCATTTCCTGAGCGGCATACTCCGTCACATTCGTGGAAGAAGCTCTGACGATCTCAAAGTTCCCGGGGGCAAGCTGCATCACCGTCTTGCTGCCGACGGAGATTTTCCGGGGGTATTTGGGTTCAACTCTGAAGGGCAGCAACTCTGTCCCGGCAAGGGAGAATGCCGCCGCGGCAAGCAGCAGCACACCGGAAAATTTTCTCATCTGTTTTACTCCTCTGTTAATTGTTTTCTGAGAAAAAAAAGAAACTTTCTTACTATATCACGCAAAAGCTCTGCTTTCAATGGCAGAGATAAATTTTTACCGTATTTTTATTGTTCAGAAAAAATCAACACTCCCCATCTTATCACTTTCTTGAAGCAAGAAAAAAGGCTGCAAGAGTTTTCCTGCAGCCTTTTCCACGGGGAAAGATCCTCTTTATTTGGTGACCTCTCTGACGCTCACATGGTCGACCCATGCAGTGCCTGAGGCTTTACGCAGAATAAAGCTGATATACGCCTTTTTGTTTTTGTTGAAATCCTCAGGTGTCTTGACCCGGAACTTGAATCCGGTCCAATTGCAGCTGCCGTCCATCTGCACCGGCATGGGGGGGAAGTACTGGCACTTGCCGTTGCCGTAATCAAAGCGGATATAGAAACCGCTCCACTTCTTTTCCAGCTTTTTGACATTGTCAAGTTTCACATAGAAGCTGACTTCGTACTCCTTGTTGGGCTGAAGTTTGGAAAGACGCTGGTAAAGATAGGGGGATTTCTCGCCGCACTCAAGTCTGACGGAGTTTCCGGCGGTCATAAAGTAGCGTCTGTCAAGGGATTCACGGCGCACGGTCCAGGCATTGTTTTTGATCTGGGCGCGCTCAAAATCAGGATTACTGAGCAGATTGGGATTTTCAACAGGAGCGTTGAAAAGAAGTTTGCCGAAACGGGAGACTTCAGCAAGTTTTCTGACAAAAGGACTCCAGCTGTAAACGGCGCTTTCCACCTTTTCGCCGTTGAGGGCGCGGTGGCGGGCAAAGTTGACACGGATCCCGTCAGGAGCGCACTTGCCCAGATTCTTCCGGGGGATTTTGATCTCGGTACACCATGCGGTGCCGGGATCAATAAAAGTTTTGATTTCGGCGCCGCTGGTCCAGCCGTAATCCCGGGCGCCTCTGGTCACTTCAAGGTCACAGAAAAGGCCTTTGGGGTTGACAAGGATCTGATAGAAGTGTTCCCGGTTGCCGTCAGGAGAGATGAAAAGTTCAACGGTGGAGTCCCTCCACATTTCCCTGTCATCCCTCTTGCGGTCGGCGGCGGCGATTTTGGAGGTTTGGGGTTCCTCCCACTTGAAACCGAAGTAGAAGTTGTCATTATCATAGGTCATCTTTGCAATGCTCATGACTTCAGCAGGTTTGTTGTCAATGGCTGAAAGATAGAATGCAGGAGATTTCTTCCAGACGGTTTCATTGAGTTTTCCGTCGATTTGAACGGGAGTTTCAGCGGCGATCACCGGGAAAGACCAGGAGTTCACAGCATCGTTGGCGCTGTGGAACTTGTTGGCCTCAGCCATGAGGGGCTCCATGAACTCCTTGCGGACAAACTTGATGCGTTCAAGGATCAGTTTGTCTTTGGCGGCAAATTTCTCTGCCTTGTCAAAGAGTCCGTTGATGCGCTTGAGTTCGTCAGAACTGTAGATCTTGCTCCAGAGGACAAGCTCGGAGGGATAGATGGTCACAGGACCTGCGGAAGTTTCAACCACATTGGCGGCGATCTTCTGCCAGTTGCGTTCAATGGTGTCAAGGAACTCCTTCATGGGAACGGCGGCGGGACCGTAGAAAACTTTTGCGTGTTCGTCAAGAAGTTTTTCCACATCGGTGTCGGGGTTCCAGGAAAGTTTGCCGAAGATGTGGTAGGTGAGATAGTTGTGCATCAGCACATCAGATTCGCACTCAATGTAGAGTCCGAAAATGTAGGGACGCACCCGCTTGATGAAACTTGCAATGGCGCGGGGGGTGGTGTGGGGGATCCCCGGCATATTGCCGCCGTATTTTCCGGGATAGGTCCAGAGCCAGGTTTTCTGCCCCAGTTTCTTTTTCCATGCTTTAAGCAGTTCAATATCCTTTGCCTGAGTGGCGGGGAGATATTCGTTCCAGGGTCCCCGGAGCGCCAGCATCACCAGCAGATTGTCGGGGATCTTCTGAGTGGGGATGGGACGGTAGTCGGCATAGGCCATGGTGGTAAGATATCCAGGAATCCCGGACTTTTTCACTTCAGCGCAGATGTCGCTGAAAAACTGCCAGATGTAGTCCGTTGAAGCCTGCTTTCCTTTGGAAAAGTGCGCCCAGCAGGTCTTGCAGCGGCAGAGATAGGCGGAGTCGTTGGGCATGATATTGAAGCAGGGGAGTCCGGGACGATAGACGCTGCTCCACCGGCTTGCGCCGCGTAAATCTTTGACACCGCGGACTTCAGGTTTTTCGTTTTTCAGGAATGAGAGAGCATCTTTAACGATCTCCTCTTTGATGCCGCTTGAAAAGCAGATCTGGCTTCTGTCGTGGCGTTTATCAATGGCGATCATACGCTTGCCGTTGACGTTGAGGGCAAAGTATTCAGGATTTGTCTTGCCGAAACGGTGGTAGTAGCCCAGATTGGCGAGGCCGTGGCAGTTGGGGATGTAGATGGTTTCCATGCGGCTCCGCAGTTTATTGAGGCCGCCTTTCCAGCCGGGGAAACGCCGGATGGGGCGTCCGCCGTGGTTGTAGTCGTTGAAGCGGCGCTGAAGAAAATCAGGACGCTCATAGATGTTGATCTCAGGGATGTTCAGCACCCGGGCGGCAGGGAAGTGGTTGCCCAGCTTGCCGGGGAAGTAGTAACGGACACCCGCAAAGCGTTCAAGAAAGTCGTAGACGCCGAAAAGAGTCGCCCATTCACCTTTGTTTCCGGTCTTGTTGACGTCGCTCACGGGTCTGCTTTTGGGATCATCACGCCCGATGATGAGGATGTTGTTTCCTGAAGTGCGGATCACAAATCCGTCCCGGTCAAAGGCGGCGGGGTCGATCTTGAGTTCTGCGGCAAGTTTTGCATCACCGATACGGATCTGATACTTTTTGCCGGTGCTTTTCAGCACAGGCTTGATTTTAACGCCGAAAACGGCGCTCAGAGCCTCCGCCATCTCCTGAGCGGCAAACTCTGTCACTTTGGAGGAAGAAGCTCTGATGATCTCAAAGTTTCCGGGGGCAAGCTGCATCACCGTCTTGCTGCCGATGCTGATCTTGCGGGGGAGCTTCGGATCAATGCTGAAGGGGAGCTTCTGCGCCCCTGAAAGAGAAAACGCCGCCGCAGCCAGCAGCAGCACACCGACAATTCTTTTCATTTTTTGGACTCCTTACCTCTTGTTAAAAAAACTTTTTTTATATGCCGCTTCCGGATGATTTACCGGAAGCATTTCTTATTTTCTCATCTCTTCAAGAAACTCCAGATAGCACTCACGCAAATTTGCCGCCGCCGGATAACAGGAGTTGAGACTCAGAAAATGAGGCGCTTCAAAGGTGATGATCTTTTCGGCGTATTGATTGGCGGTTTTGAGCTTGAAAAGCATCTTGCTCCATTCAATGACGGGGAAACGCCAGGGCATATCCCGGTCAAAGGTTTCAAGATTGCTCCAGAACCGGACTCCGAAACGGTCGCACACCTCTTTTGTCGCCGCCATAAACTCCGGCAGTTCGCTGAACTCCACATGACCGTCCATAAAGGCGGCGTAATCAATGAGTCCCTCCATTTCAGAGTAAAGATACTCAAAGTGTTTGGCGTGAAGTTCAGGAGTGACAGCAAAACGGGGTTCATACTTGACGCCGGCATAGCGGGGAGAGATCAGCACAGGCTTTTCAGGGGTGTCTGCACGCATCTTCTGCGCCAGCGGTTTCCACACCTTTTCCTGATGAAATTTTATGTCCCCTTCGTGGGAAATGTACCAGCCGTAAAAGCTCCTGTGATGCCTGTAACGGTTCAGGAGTTCATCCATCAGGCGTTTATTGAGATCCACCTCCCCCTGCCAGTCGTTTTTGAGCCAGTAGGAACAGGAGTCGTAAAGTCCCATAAAGACCTTCATCCCCAGTTCATCCGCCTCAGAGAGAATGAACTCCAGCAGATCGTAAGAGCCGTGCAGCGGAGCCGGGAGCACAGGGGAGTCATACATACAGGAGTCCTTGAAGCCCACCCGGATGATGACCAGTGTATTGATCCCCATGGCCTTTTGTTCGGCAAGCTCTTTTTTCCAGATGCGTTTTGTCCAGTTGTTGCCGGGGATATCGGCAGCCACACCGTCAATAAAGCTCCCGGTGACGGGAATAAACGATTTTTTCATGCGACACTCTTTTTCTCTTCTTTGACAGACGCCTTTATTTCTTCACCTCTTCCAGAGTCACATCGTCAAACCAGACACTTCCTGTGGCGTTGAGGAGCCGCAGTCTGAGATAAGGCACAACCACCTTGCCTCTGCGGTCTTTTTTGTAGAGATCCTTTGGAGATGTAAACAAAAAGCTCTGACGGCTCCACTGTTTTGCCGTTCCGGTGAGGTTGTTGGTGGGGAACCATGTATTTTTGCCGTCAAAGAAGTTGAAGGTGATGCCGCCCCCTTTCCGGGAGGGCTTGACGTCAACGTAGCGCAAATAGAGAGAGAGCCGGTAGGTGGTGGCAGGTTTCATATTTTTGAATAACTGCCCCACATAGAAATCCCTTTCTTTGGATTCAGGCAAGGTGGTGAACCGGATGGAGGGGGGCGCAGAGAAGAACTCATTTTTATCCAGTTCCCAGCTCTGTCCCTTTTTCATGCCGGGCATCATGAACCAGCGTCCGAAGTGGCGTCCTCTGGCGGGGGCGGAAAAAGTGCCGTTGTCAATAAGGTCAATGCTCTTTTTCTCAGGCACAAGTTTCAGTATGCCGTAGTTTTCCAGATCGTGGAACCCTTTGAGGAAAGGACTCCAGGAGTAAAGCATGGCGTGTCCTTTGCTGTCGGCGGCAAGGATCCTGTTCCGGGCAAAGTTCACCGGGAACCCCTTTTTGTCGTACTTGCCCAGGGCGCTTTTCGGGACCCGGATCACCGCCTTGTAACCTTTGGCGGTGGAAGTGACACTGCACCTGGCATTGGAGTTCCATTTGGCATCGCCTGCGGCTTTGGTGCCTTGCAGAACAAGTTTCTGGTCAAAGAGGCATCCTTTGATGTTGAGGATGAGCTGATAGAAGTTCTTCCGGTCGCCGGAGGGATTGAGGAAAAGCTCCACGCCGCTGTCGCGCCAGATGTCGCCGCTGTCCCGGGGACGCAGGACCGCCACCTGATCCTTGGGTCTGGGTTCTTCGCATTCATAGGTAAAGACAAACTCTTCAGGCGTTTCGGCGATGGAAACCTTACCCTTGACGGGAGGCTTGGTGATGGGGGTATCCCACTGGAAAGGTCTCAGCCAGGCAGGAGAAGTAAGAGAGCATGAAAATTTCCCTGCGGCATCGGTGCGTTCAATGTATTCGGCGCGGGCGGCGGCAAGGGCGTCCAGCCACTCTTTGCGGAAAAGTTTCACCCGGGCAAGGGAGTCTTTGTCATCTTTCACCAGTTTTTCAGCGCGGTCAAAGGCGGCGCGAACCGATTTGATCCGGTCTGCGGTGTAGATCCGGTGCCAGAGGTCGTAATCCGACGGCGGGATCACGGTGGGGCCCAGATCGGTATCCACCTGACGGCCCACGATCTCTTTGAGCCAGATCTTCTCAAATATGGTAAAGAGGGCGCCCATTTCCTGAGCGGCTTTGCCGAACATGAGTTTGTGGTGTTCGGCGATGAGGGCGTCGGTATCGACTTTGTTGTTCCAGGAGTATTTGCCGTGGAGATAGTAGACCAGATAGTTGTTGATGAAACGGTCGGTTTCGCTTTCAAAGTAGGTTCCGGTAATATAGGGAGTGACCTCTTTCAGATAGTGAACGGAGGCGCGGGGAGTGGGGGAAGGAACGCCCGTAAACGCCGTTCTGCCGAACTTGCAGAGATAGTTCCAGAGCCAGACTTTGAAGTTGAGCTTCTTTGTCCAGGCAACGATTTCGGCAAGATCCCTTTTCTGCCCCTCAGGATTATAAAATCCCCAGGGGCCCCGCTCCGCCACCATGACAAGAACATTATCAGGCAGTTTTACTTTGGGGATCCCCCGGTAGGGACGGTATGCCATCATGCAGACATATCCGGGGATATTCTCTTTTTTCAGACGGTTGGCGATCTCAGCGGTAAAGTTCCACATGAATTCAGTGGCATAGTTGGGCCCTTCACCGAAAACGCTTCTGCACTTTTTGCATTCGCAGCGGTAGTAGGAGTCCTGAGGCATGATGTCTGCAAATCCTTTCTGGAACCCGGAGGGATCCCAGCTGACAGTGCCGTAGCTGGTGCGGACGCCCCGTTTGGAAGCAGGTTCATTCAGCAGAAAACTTTTGACATCCTGAAAAACCTCTTCACGGATCCCGGAGGAATAGCAGAGCGCACCGGGATGAGGCATGGCAGGGTTGTTGTGGCGCTGACCGTTGGAAAGAAGAGCGAAGTAGTCAGGGTTGCTCTTGCCGAAACGCTGGATGTATCCCAGACGGGAAAGTCCGTGGCAGCAGGGGACATAAGTGGTGGCAACACGGTAGCGCATGGAGGCGATATTCTTTTCAATGCGGGCGGGGTCGGAGGCGGGTTTGCCGGGAAAAGAGCCCTGATAGAAAGAGTATCTCCGGGAGATGAAATCGGGGTAGTCAAAGATCTCAGTTTCAGGCAGCGCAAGGGAGGCCGCTTTGGGCAGAATGGTTCCCAGTTCACCGGGAAAATAAAAACGGCAGTTGGCAAAGCGTTCCAGAAATTCGTAGACGCCGAAGAGAGTGGCTCTTTCGTAAAGGTTGGGCCAGATGCCGCTTTTGAGAGAGGGTTCGGGGTAGGATTTTTTGGCATCATGTCCGGCAATGAAAATACCGTTTTTTCCGATCTTGAGGGTGTAGGACTCAATGTGATGCTTTGCAGGGTCGATCCCGGCTTTGGAGCTCCACTCATTGAATCCGAGATAAATATTCACCTTGCCCGCAGCGGGAGCGGAAGCGACAGGGATCTTTGCGCCCAGCACTTTCCCCAGAAGTTCCGCAAGCTCTTTTGCGGCGAAACGGGTGGACCTGTACGCTTTGGGCGCCACCACGATATGGGCGTTTTTCCCGTTGAGCACCAGAGCTGTTTTACCGGTCCGGCACACCTTGGGCAGCCGTTTGGGCATGTGGGGGGGATCCGGCAGAGCCGCCCCTGAAAGAGCCGCCGCCGTTACAAAAGCGGCAAGTAAAAAGGACTTTTTCACAATTTCTCCTCCTTGACAAATATTAAATCTATATTTTACCAAGTGTTCCTGGAGTCGCTGTAAGGCCACCAGAAGTTCTGTTTTGCGTCAGTGGGGATCTTGCCCCGGGGAATGCTCATCACATTGCCCCCCAGCATCAGAACATTGCACATCAGACTGGGATGGGGATAGGCGATGCTGAGCTTGGTTTCATGGTTGGGGTCAGGCTGAGTATTATTTCTGCTTTCCATGATAGCGGCATGGCGCGAGGGGACACGGACTTTGGAAATAGAAAGTTTCACCGCTGAATGATAATTGTTCTGACCGTTAAAATGGAGAGCAGAACCGGTAAATCCGGGAAATTCGCCGCGCTCACGCTCAGGACACATGAACTGGCTTTTCTGGCGGTACTGGGGATAGGTATTGGGGTAGCGCCAGCCGCCGATGATCCTGTTGATCCGGGTCCCCAGATAAGGCGCCATCATACCGTGGTCGCCGCCGGCTTTGCCTGTCACATTCAAGCCTTCACTGAACCAGCAGCCGGTACTTTTTGTACTGGCGCCGCCGTTCCAGTAGGGCATGATCATATTTTTATTGTCTTCGCAATATTGTTGATAAGCCTTGCCGATGGAACCGTAATTATTGACACAGGTAATGTACTTGCCACGTCTGCGCGCCTGCTGCAAAGCGGGCAGCAGCATTCCTGCCAGAATGGCGATGATGGCGATTACGACCAGAAGCTCGATCAAGGTACACCGGTATTTTTTCAACTCTTTCATAAACGCAAATCCTCAAGTTTTTTTTGTAAAATGCCCCTCTGAAGGTAATAACATTTTAATATAGTCTGTCCTTTATATATTGTCAAGTTCAAATTTTATGATTCTGCTCTCTTTCAGAAATCCTGAAGCGTGCCACTTTGTCACGGTGGTGTGACAAAGTGACACGGGGTCTCCGGGGACTGCTCCTCAAAAAAAGTTTGGCACGGCTTTTGCAAGTAAGGTTGTCAGAAACAAGACAAAACCTGAAATCACTCAAGAAGGAGGGACATTTTTATGAATATGGAAAAATTCACCAACAAAAGCCGCGAAGCCCTTATTGAAGCACAGAATTACGCTGTCAAAGGGGGCAACAACGAATTGCGCGCCATCCACCTTCTGGCGGCTCTGCTGAGTCAGAAAGAGGGACTGGTCAGCTCCATCGCCTCAAAGCTGGGAGTCAATACAACTCTTCTCGCCGATCAGGTGACACGGGAACTTGCCGCGCTCCCCAAGGTGGGCAGCAATCAGGGACAGATCTACTCCTCAGGGGAATTTTCCACCATCCTGACCCGGGCGGCGGAAAAAGCTGAAGAGATGAGCGATGAATATATCAGCGTTGAACATCTTCTTATGGGGATCCTCAACGGCTCCGGTTCAAGTGCCGAAAAGCTCCTCAACAACGCGGGGATCAACTGCGAAAAGGTTCTTCAGGCGCTCCAGACGCTCCGGGGATCCCAGCGGGTGACCTCCGCCGACCCCGAAGGGACCTTTGAAGCCCTCAAAAAATACTCCAAAGACCTGACTCAGCTTGCCATGCAGGATAAACTTGATCCTGTCATCGGCAG
>JAGBWB010000277.1 GCA_017629975.1 Lentisphaeria bacterium | reverse complement strand
TCCGGAACTGTGTAAAAAAGAGCTCTTCCGGAGTCACTTACAAAGTTAGAGGATTGAAAAAATGAAAGAAGAATTGCCCATTGCAGTTCAGATTGCCGCCCTGGCAATCCAAATCGGTGTCATCCTGTTTGCCGCCCGCTTCTGCGGTATTGCAGCGCAGAAGATGAAGGTTCCGTCAGTACTCGGCGAGCTTGTCGCCGGTATTATCATCGGTCCCTTTGTTCTCGGCAGCGTAGGGATCCCGCTCCACGGTTTTGAACATGGATTGTTCCCGCTTGTGGAAGGCGCAAAACTGCCGGTATCAACGCCCCTTTATTCTCTGGCGACCATCGGTTCCATCGTTCTTCTTTTCATGTCCGGTCTTGAAACTGACCTGCGGATGTTTTTCCGTTACAGTGTTGCCGGAACTATCGTCGGTCTGGGCGGAGTGATCTTTGCCTTTGCCTTCGGCGATGCTCTCGGTATGATGATGTTCAAAACAAGTTTCATGGATCCCCGCTGTCTCTTCCTCGGTATCCTGAGTACAGCCACCTCAGTGGGTATTACGGCGCGTATCCTTTCTGAGAAAAAGCGTATTGACTCCCCTGAAGGCACCACCATTCTTGCCGCCGCGGTTATTGACGACGTGCTGGGTATCATCTGCCTTGCCATCGTTATGGGTATCGTGGGCGTCTCCGGTTCCGGAGGCAGCATTGACTGGGGCCGCATCGGTATCATCGCCGTCAAGAGCATCGGCATCTGGCTGGGCGTGACCGCCATCGGTTTGATTTTTGCCCACAAGATCGCCAAATTCCTCAAGGTCTTCCCCCCTTCCGGAACCTATTCCATTCTGGCTTTCGGCCTTTCGTTGCTCCTTGCCGGTCTTTTTGAACAGGCTGGACTTGCCATGATCGTGGGTGCTTATGTCATGGGTTTGAGCCTTTCCAAAACCGACATTTCCTTTGCTGTCCAGCACCAGCTGGAAGGCATTTCAAACTTCCTTGTTCCCATCTTCTTTGTGGTGATGGGTATGCTGGTCGATGTCCGCGTCTTCCAGGATCCCTTTGTTCTCAAATGGGGACTTATCTACTCTGTGATCGCTGTTGCGACCAAGATCATCGGCTGTGCAGTTCCCGCATATTTCATGAACTTCAACTTCATCGGCGCTGTCCGTATCGGTATGGGAATGATCCCCCGCGGCGAAGTGGCTCTGATCATCGCCGGTATCGGTGCTACCACCATGATGACTCTGAACGGCGTCAAAGTTCCCGTCATTGATTCCAAACTTTTCGGTATCGCCATTATGATGACTCTTGTCACCACTCTGGTGGCACCTCCGCTCCTTGCTGCGGTTCTGTCGATCCAGAAAAAAGGTGTCAAAAAGGAAGTTGAAGAAGAAGAAGCTGTCAATACCTTCTATGAGCTGCCCTCTGAAGCCATCCGTGATTTCGTTCTCAACCTCATGCTTGACAAGTTCCGCCGTGAGGGATTCCGCCACAATGAACTCGGCCGCGGCGATGAACTGACCCATTTCCGCAGAGATGATATTGCTTTTACTCTGATCCGTTCCGGAAACACTTTCAAGTTTGAATCCAGCCCCTCTGAAGCTGTGCTGATCCGCACAGTCATGTACGAAACCTTTGTGGAGATCCACCACGCCATGACCACCCTCAAAGAGTTTGCTGCTCCCGGCGGTCTGGAAGATGCGGTTGCCGCTCCTGAAGCAGCAGGGAACGGCAAAAAGAAAGATATGCTCCGCATTGACCGTGTGCTTTCTCCTGATGCCATCGTTTTCAATCTTAAAGCAGAAAACACTGAAGATGCCATCAAGGAACTTGTGGCACGACTGATGCAGAACGGCGTCCTCAAAGATGCTGCCCTTTGCGAAAAAGATGTTCTTGAACGCGAAGCTATCATGTCAACAACCATGCCCGGCGGCGTGGCACTTCCCCATGCCCGTACTGAGGGAACCCAGAAGCTGGTCGCCGCTATCGGTATTTCACGCAAGGGATGCCCTGTTGCCGACCGCAAAGATGATCCCACCCGGATTTTCATTCTGAGCCTCTGCCCCAAAGATGCCACTCAGCCTTACTTGCAGTTTGTGGCTCAGGTTGCAGGAGTGCTGACCAATCCTGAGAAGGTGGCGGAAGTTCTGGCAGCTTCTGATGCCAACGCCGTGCGCGATATCTTCCTTGTGAGGTAAATTTATGAAAAGCGCACTCCTTTTGACAACTGCGCTTTTTCTCGCCGTTTCCGGAAGTGCTGCCACCTATCGTGACAGCTCCGGACGCGTTGCGGGACGCACCCACCAGCAGGGGAATCGCACCATTTACCGGGACGGTTCAGGAAAAATGACGGGAAGCGCCCAAAAAATGGGAAATCAGACCATTTACAGGGACAGCACCGGAAGAATCAGCGGCACAGCGATCCAGTCCGGCAACCGTGTCATCTACCGTGACGGCTCAGGAAGAACAGTCGGTTCTTCTCAAAAGGTGGGCAGCCAGACCATTTACAGGGACAGCACCGGAAGATTGCAGGGGACTGCCATCTCTTCCGGAAACAGGACTCTTTACCGGGACGGCTCAGGCCGTTTCAAAGGGAGTTCCGATCCCAAGAGCGCAACCCCCTACCGGGATTCATTCGGATTCAAGGGGAGTCAAAAAGGGAATAAGAAAAGCCGCTGAAAAAATCATTCAGTCATTTTCTTCATCAGAGCCGGAGTAATCATCAGATGCTCCGGCTCTATGTGTCCAAGGGAACGGATGAAGTTGCTGCGGAAGTCCGGGAT
>JAGBWB010000276.1 GCA_017629975.1 Lentisphaeria bacterium | reverse complement strand
TGTGGCTCAGAACCCTGTCGACCATCCTATGGGTGGTGGTGAAGGACGTGAGTCCGGCGGCGGACATCCTGTTTCACCCTGGGGCAAACTTGCCAAGGGCAAACGGACCCGCAATCCGCGTAAGAATTCCAAGAACTTCATCGTTGAGCGGAGGAAGAAGTAATGGCCAGATCTATCAAGAAAGGTCCCTTCGTGGATCAGTATCTCATCGACAAAGTCGAGAAGATGAACAACGAGAAGAACAAGACCGCCATCAAGACCTGGTCACGTCGTTCTCTGATCATTCCGGACTTTGTTGGTCACACCTTCAATGTTCACAACGGCAAAACTTTTGCTCAGGTTTTCGTTACTGAAAACATGGTCGGACACAAACTCGGTGAGTTTGCTCCCACCCGTAACTTCCGTGAGCATGGTGCTATGTCCGGTAAGGACAAATAAGTTTCCGTTGCAACACGAAAAAGCGGCTGCGTTATGCAGTCGCTTTTTTTGTGCTTAAAGATATGTCGCAGTGTGTTACTTTTCCGTATGGGGACCGAGGGTACGGCCGCCGTCTACGGGTATATCAGCTCCTGTGATATACGAGGAGTCGTCAGAACCGAGAAAGAGGATGGCATTGGCAACTTCGTCTCCGGTGCCGCTGCGTCCCAGCCATGTTCCGTTACAGGGCTTCTTTTTATCTGCGATCATGCCGGGTGAGATGCTGTTCACGGTGATATTATCCTTGGAAAGCTCCATTGCCATTATTTTAGTCAGCATCATCACCCTTGCCTTGGCGACGGAATAGGCGCAAAAATTGTGAAGTCCCACGACTCCTGCAATCGACCCCAGATTGATGATCCTTCCGTAGTGCTCTTCTTTCATTTTCTCTCCGAAAAGTTTTGACAGGTAAAAAACACTGTGCAAATTCAAGTTGATGACTTTCTGCCACTCTTCAAAGGAGGTTTCCAGAGAACTCCCTTTGGGCCATGCCCCTGCATTGTTGACAAGAATATCCACCTTCCCGAACCGCTTTATGATTTCGTTGAATCCCTCTTCCATACTTTTCTGATTGCTTACATCCATTGAGATCCCGTACACTTCAGGTGTGATTTTCCGGAGTTCAGTCACCACGGAATCAAGTTTTTCCATGTCAATATCGGCAAGAATGAGTTTTACACCGTGCCTGGCAAACTCTGCTGCAGCTGCCTTGCCGATACGCCCTGCGGCACCTGTGATGAATGCTGTTCTGTTGTTGAAAGTCATCTTTTCCTCCTTTGATTGGGTTGTTTGTTTTAATATACTTCCTCATCTTCAAATGGACAATAACAGAAAATAACTCTTTTATTGCATTTTTCTCTTGTTTTTTTATGAAGTTGAACTTATATTAAAGAGACAAAATGCTGATATTATGAAAAATCGCTTATGAAAATTTCACGGCTTGAACTGCTTCCTCCCTTTTTGTGGTATGAGGAATATGATTATCTTGCGCCCTACCGTTCTGCGCTCCACACTCATCCGGCGTGGCAGCTGACCTTTTCACTTAAAGGAGAGTTTTACTTTGAGACTAAAGCAGAGCGTATCTCCATAGCTCCCGGGGAATGGGTCCTTTTTCCTCCTGCGTTTCCCCACAGTGCCGGGAGCGATTCTCAAAGTTCAAGGGCGATCCAGATCTTCTTCCGGCATTTTCCTCCGGCGCTGCTGGTTGAATATGCCCTGTGCCTTAATTTCAGGCGCAACTTTTTTTTGAAGGGAAGTTGGGCGCTGGCGGAGGGAGCCGCTCTCGCAGAGCGTTTCAGGTCTGTCAGTAATAGGGAAAGTGCCCTTCTTTTGTCGTTGAAAAACATACTTCCCCTGCGGTTTGTTTCAGAGGCCCTTGAAAGTGCTGTTGCACGGATGCCGGTTCAGAGAGAGATCCCCGAACACTTTCTCAAGGTCCTTGAGTTTATGGAGCGGCACATCTCTTCATCTGTGGGCGTCCCTGACTTTGCCGCCCTGCTTGACCTTTCTGAAAGCCGTTTTAGCGCGTTGTTCCGTCAGATGACAGGCGTTCCCCCCATGCATTACTTCAACGAACTCCGGCTTTGTCGGGCACAGCTTCTGCTGTTGGGAGGAGCATCGGTCCGGAGCGCAGCGTTGAGTTCCGGATTCGCCTCCCCAAGTTTCTTTTGCCGCCAATTCAAGAAGTATACCGGCATGACACCTGATGCGTGGAGGAAAAAACATCAGCTCTGAAAATCTTTTGCCGGAATGTTGATTTTGAGTTTGCTGTTTGACTTTTGCCCCGGGAAAAGGTATATTATACACATGCTGAAATCTTAATTTTTTATAAAGGAGTTTTTTTATGTCCCCTGAAGAACTGAAACAGAAAGCTCTCGCCTATCACAGCGAAGGCAAACCCGGCAAGATCGCCGTCAACTCCACCAAGCCCTGCAACAGCGCTGAAGAACTTTCTCTGGCTTACACCCCCGGTGTCGCCCAGCCCTGTCTGGAAATCAAAGCCGATAAGAACAATGTGTGGCGCTATACCTCACGGAGCAATATGGTGGCTGTCATCAGCGACGGTACCGCCGTCCTGGGACTGGGGAATATCGGCGCCGAAGCAGGCCTCCCCGTGATGGAGGGCAAGGCGGTGCTTTTCAAACACTTTGCCGCCATTGACTCTGTGCCCATCTGCCTGAACCGCGTTTCCAATGCCGAAGGCAAGACCGATCCTGACAAACTGATTGCCGCCGCCGCCTGTCTGGAACCCAGTTTCGGCGGATTCAATCTTGAAGATATCGCTTCTCCCGCCTGTTTCAAGGTGGAACGGGAGCTTAAAAAGATGCTTTCCATCCCTGTATTCCACGATGACCAGCATGGTACTGCCATCATCTCCCTTGCCGCCATTATCAACGGCCTTGCCCTCGTCGGCAAGAAGATCGAAGAGTGCCGTTTTGTCATCAACGGCGCCGGTGCCGCAGGACTTGCATGCAGCCGTTTCTATCTTACCGCAGGTGCAAAACTTGAGAACATGACCCTCGTTGACATCAACGGCGTGCTCCACACCGGGCGTACTGACTTGAGCGAAGAGCAGCAGATGTTTGCCAAAGATACAGAAATGCGTACTCTTGCCGAAGTGGTCAAGGGAGCGGATATTCTTCTGGGTTTCTCTGCTCCCAACTGCTTTACGCCTGAGATGATCAAGTCCATGAACCGTGACGCCATCGTCTTTGCCATGGCCAACCCCACTCCTGAGATCTTCCCTGACGCCGCCATTGCCGCCGGTGCCGTTCTTGCCGGTACGGGACGCAGCGATTTCCCCAACCAGATCAATAATGTGCTTGGTTTCCCCGGCATCTTCCGCGGCGCTCTTGACGTCCGCGCCAAAGACATCAACGAGGAAATGAAACTCGCCGCTTCAGAAGCTCTCGCCGAACTTGCCAAAGCAGAGATCCCCGAAGATATCAAAGAACTGCTCAAAAAAGCTTATCCTGCCGATGCCGCCCGGGGACTCTTTGACACCCCCGCCGGACTCCGCCGTGAAATGGTCATCCCCAAACCCTTTGACCCCCGCGTTGTCCCCCACGTCGCCCGGAAAGTGGCTGAAGCCGCTATGAAGAGCGGTGTGGCGCAGATCACCATTGATGACCTTGACGCATACGAAAAAGAGGTTGCCGCCCGCATTGCCGCTTCACGCGCTCAATAAAGTTCAGCACACCAACAGAAAACTCCGGAGCTCTCCCGGAGTTTTCTTTTCAAAACTCCGGAAAAGTTAATTTCTTTTTTTCCGGATTGATACAGAGGGAAACGTTTATGAACGCTGCGAAACTGTCAGAAAGACTCCAGTTGTTAAAAAAACAGTTGCTTCTTCCCTGTTTCTCATATAAAACCTTTCCGGGAGTTCTGGGAATACTGTTACTTTCTTTCGGCATGGTTTTCTGGTTTGCGGTATTGAAAACCGTTGATCCTATCCATCACATACTCTATTTTTACGACAGCCTCCCTTACCGCCTGGTTCTTTTTTTTCTTCCTCTGGCAGGTGTGATGTTGTGGCTCTTCCGCAAGTCCGGAGTGACGATATCCCCTGCAGGTTTGATTTGTACCGCCGGAGCCGTTGCGGCTGCGGCTTTCCCTGCGTTCACCTCACTCGCAGTGAGTCTGGTGCTGCTGACTTGCGGAATATGGCTGTGTTTTGATTGTGAATGTAAAGATTTCAGTGAAAAGAAGCTGTTTTACCTTGTCCCGGCACTTCTTTTCGCCTTTGTTTTTGCCAGCGGTCTGGAACAGCAGATCAGTGCCTGGAACCGTTTGATTTTGCTCTACTCGGACTGGGGAATCTATTTTTCAGGATACAGAAATCTGGCAGAGTCCCCTTTTGCTTCATTTACCCAATGGCTGAGTATCGGCAACCACTTTAATCCGTCAGTCAATCTGGTTATGGCCCTTGTGATCCGCCTTTCTCCTGAAGTCACAACACTTTTTGCCGTAAACTCCTTTTTGATCGCCTCCATCATCCCCCTTATCTTTATTCTGTGCCGCTGCTTGAAACTCCCGCTGCTCCTGTGTGCAGTCTGCTGCTGTGCCGCTGCCTTCAACCCCATGCTTTCACACCAGCACACGGCCTTGACTTACGGATATCATCCCATTATATTTCTGGTTCCGGTCGTTCTGCTTTTCTGCATTGCCAGAGAGCGGAAATCATTGACTGGGATTATCCTTGCCGCGCTTTTTATGTGCGGGATCAAAGAAACAGTTTTCATCTTTGCTTCCGGAGTTGTTCTCCTTTTCAGCTTCAAAAAAAGATGGCTTTACGCCGCGGGAACAGCTCTGATACTTGGCTCTTTCTTTTTGATCATTACCCAATATATTCTTCCCCACTGCGACGGCGGAAGCAAATATTTCCAGCTTTTTCAATACAATTCTCTGGGCAGCAGTGTTACAGAGATCCTACTTTCCCCCCTGCTTTCACCTGGTGTTTTCTGGGGAAAACTTTTCCGTCCCGGCAATCTTTCCTTTGTCCTGCTTCTGCTTCTTCCCTCTATTCCGGCGATTTGGTATGCTCGGCGTTTTCTTATGGCGTTACTGCCCATACTTTGCGGAGTTTTGATCAAAGACTGTTATCTTGATCAGCATAATATTGTCCAGTGGTATGGAATTGAAGTGACTGCCTGGCTTTTCATCGGTGCAGTTTACGGGACCGCCTGTGCTTACTCGCAAAAAAAGGTGACAGCCGGATTCATTGCAGCACTGGTTCTGGGCTCTTTTGCCGGATTTTTTCTGGTTGGGAAAACACCGGCATGGGGACCTTGTTCTGCCTCCGCAGTGCGTCGCAGCCCCCATATCGGACTCCTGAGAGAGGATATGAAAAAGGTGATCCCGGCGTCAGCATCGGCGGCGGTTTCACAGAAGTGGGGCGCCCAACTCACAGAAACCCACCGGAAACTGATATTTCAGCATGACTCCCCTGATGCCGACTATACTGTGCTGGATTTCTCTGACACCACCGCAGATATGCAGAAAATGATGAAGGTCAGGGATTCCTTTCTCACAGAGCAGAAGGCTCATCCGGTCCGCTTCCTCAATCTCCGCAACTGTCAGGTGGTGATCTTCAAAAAAGGTAAAGGTCCGTGGCAACTGCCTTTTATATTGAACAAATCCCCGGAGCAGTTGCTGCCGAAAGCTCCGGATCTGAAACTTGAGTCGCCAGGGATTCGCGGCAGAGCCCTCCTTGTCGGAGAAAAACAGAAAAAGGTGTTGATGTTCCTGGCAGTGGAACCGGGATTCAACAAGGATCTTTCTCTTGCGATCATTCTCCGTCAGCACCAGGAGTTCCGCAAATGGTCACTCCGCTGGGGATATGGTATTTTCCCGGCATATATGATGAAAAAAGATCACTCCTTTGTTGTGGAACTCCCCCTGCCTTCGCACTGGCGGCAGATCAGCGGTTTTGAAGTCAAGACTGTTCACTTTGAGCGCGGCAAGTAACTTCCGGATCCCGCAAAAACTTTCCTCTTTGAATTTTTTTGATTAAAAACAGCTTTTGCCTTGAAAAAAATGGCAATCGGGTGTATCTTATAAAAACTGTGTTTTGTTTTATATTCAAGGGAATTGTACCATGGCAAAAATTACATTTATGGGTGCCGGCAGCACCGTCTTTGTCAGAAATGTTCTTGGTGACTGCATGTGCCGCGAATCTCTCAGAGATTCACACTTTGCGCTCTACGATATCGATGCTGAGCGTCTTGAGGAGTCCCGTTACATCCTTGATGTCATCAATAAAAATATCAATGAAGGACGCGCTACCATCACCACCCATCTGGGAGTGAAAAACCGCAAGGCCGCCCTTAAAGGCGCTGATTTTGTGGTCAACGCCATTCAGGTCGGCGGATATGAACCCTCTACCGTCATTGACTTTGAGATCCCCAAAAAGTTCGGTCTGCGCCAGACCATCGCTGATACTCTGGGTATCGGCGGTATCTTCCGCGCTCTGCGTACAATTCCTGTGATGCTTGACTTCGGATATGAGATGGAGCAGGTGTGTCCCAATGCCTGGCTGCTCAACTACACCAATCCCATGGCCATGCTCACCGGCGCCATGCTCAAAGCCACCGATGTGAAAACTGTGGGACTCTGCCACAGTGTCCAGGTGTGTGTTTCCTCTCTCTATGATACTCTCGGACTGAAACCCACTGAAGAAGAGTTCGCCCGCACCCAGTCCAAGATCGCCGGTATCAACCACATGGCGTGGCTCCTTGAACTGACCCGGGACGGCAAGGATCTTTATCCTGAGATCAAGAAGATCGCCGCCAAAAAGGTCAAAGAGTGGCGCAAGAACAAAGATGAATTCATCAAAAACGGCCGTTTGCAGATGAAACAGTCTGAGGGCGGTAATATGATCCGTCTGGAAATGATGCGCCTTTTCGGTTACTATGTCACCGAATCCAGCGAACACAACGCCGAATATGCCCCCTGGTGGATCAAGAGCCAGTACCCCGAACTTATTGATGAATACCGGATCCCCCTTGATGAATATCCCCGCCGCTGTGTCAATCAGATCAACAGCTGGAAAAAGATGTATCAGGAACTCCATGATGATCCCCAGCTCAGCCATAAAATGTCCAAAGAATACGGCTCAAAGATCATGGACTCCATCATCACCAACAACCCCATCCAGATCGGCGGCAACGTGCTGAACAACGGTCTTATCACCAATCTGCCCTCTGATGCTGTTGTTGAAGTCCCCTGTCTTGTGGACCGCAACGGCGTTCAGGGAACCTTCATCGGCGATCTGCCCACTCAGTGCGCCGCCATGAATATGACCAATATCAATGTGCAGCTCCTGACCATTGAAGCAGCTCTCACCCTGAAAAAAGAGCGCATCTATCAGGCGGCGCTCCTTGATCCCCATACGGCTGCGGAACTCCCCGTGGACAAGATCGTCAAGATGTGTGACGCCCTTATTGAGGCTCACGGCGACATGCTGCCCAAGTACCGCTGACGGATAACTTAAAAAAGGAAGAATCAAGATGTATTTTACCGGATTTGCAGATGAAGCCTCAGGCTCCATTGACGGTCAGATAGAGGTGACTAAAGCTCTGGGCTGGAAGTTTATCGAGGCCCGCCAGATCGACGGCGTCAACCTGCATGATGTGACCGAAGAGGTCTTTGAAGAAGTTTGCGGCAAACTGGCTGATGCCGGGATCGGTATCAACTGTTTCGGCAGCTGCGTTGCCAACTGGAGCTGGGAACCCCTGGATGATGAACATTTTCAGAAGACCCGGGAACAGCTTGAACGCGCCATCGTGCGGATGAAAAAACTCAACTGCACCATGCTGCGCGGCATGAGCTTCAAAGCCCAGTGGGAGCGTCCCGCATGGGATGCTGAAGTTGAGAAACATGTTTTCGCCAAAGTCAACACCCTGGTGAAGATGTGTCAGGACAACGGCATTGAATATCTTCATGAAAACTGCAACAACTACGGCGGTCAGTCCTGGAAACATACTTTGAAACTTCTGGAAAATGTTCCCGGATTGAAACTGATCTTTGACACCGGCAACCCGGTGCTGAACTTTGACCGCTCAGAAGGCGACGCTCTGGATAAGATGCAGGACTCCTTTGTCTTCTACTCCAATGTGAAGGATTTTATCCGCTACGTCCACATCAAAGACGGCGTCTGCACCGAAAAGAAGATCGGATTTTCTTCCGCACGCTACACCTTTGCAGGTGAAGGCGACGGAAAAGTCCGGGAAATCGTCGCTGATCTGCTGAAAAACGGCTACGACGGCGGTTTCTCAATGGAACCCCACATGGGAACTGTGTTCCACGAAGCCGGTTCCGGCACCGATGAAGAAAAACGCAAGGCAGGCTACATTGAATACGGCCGCCGGTTTGAAAAGTTGATTGAGGAGTTGTCTCCTGTTAAATAAACGGGCTTTGCCCCAAACAAAAGGAAAAGTAAAATGATTGAACTGAATCAGACTCCCGCTGCCGCCAGCGCCAAGCTGGTCGCATGGGTCAAAGAGTGGGCCGCCATCTGCGAGCCTGACGCCATCTACTGGTGCGATGGAAGCCAGGAAGAGTACAACCGTCTCTGCGAAGAGCAGATCGCTTCCGGTCTGGCTGTCCGTCTGAACCCCGAAAAGCGCCCCAACAGCTTGCTGTTCCGCTCCGATCCCTCTGACGTTGCCCGCGTTGAAAAACGTACCTTCATCGCTTCCGAAAAAGAAGAAGATGCCGGTCCCACCAACAACTGGATCGACCCCAAAGAACTGAAAGCCACCATGCTCGGTCTTTTCAAAGGCTGTATGCACGGCCGTACCCTCTATGTGATCCCCTTCTCCATGGGGCCTGTGGGTTCCAAGATCGCCAAGATCGGTGTTGAGCTGACCGACTCCGCTTACGTTGTGATCAACATGCACGTCATGACCCGCGTGGGAACCCGCGTTCTTGAGACCCTCGGCAACGAAGATTTCGTTCCCTGCGTCCACTCCGTCGGTAAGCCCCTCGCCGCCGGCGAAAGCGACAACGGCCAGTGGCCCTGCGCTCCCATGGATCAGAAATACATCGCCCACTTCCCCGAAACCCGCGAGATCTGGTCCTACGGATCCGGTTACGGCGGCAACGCTCTGCTGGGTAAGAAATGTCTTGCTCTGCGTATCGCCACCGTCCAGGCCCGCGACGAAGGCTGGCTGGCTGAGCACATGCTCATCCTGAAGCTGACCAACCCCCAGGGCGAAGTCAAGTATGTCACCGGTGCTTTCCCCTCCGCTTGCGGAAAGACCAACCTCGCCATGCTCATCCCCACCCTCAAGGGCTGGAAGGTCGAGACCGTCGGCGACGATATCAGCTGGATGAAGTTTGATGACGAAGGTTACCTGCGCGCCATCAACCCCGAAGCCGGTTTCTTCGGTGTTGCTCCCGGAACCAGCATGAAGTCCAACCCCAACGCCATGCTCTCCTGCTCCAAGGACACCATCTTCACCAACGTTGCTCTCACCGATGACGGCGACGTCTGGTGGGAAGGCATCGGCTATGATGCTCCCGATCACCTGATCGACTGGAAGGGCAACGACTGGAAACCCGGTCAGGTTGACGCTGACGGCAACCCCGTCAAGGCCGCTCATCCCAACGCCCGCTTCACCGCCCGCGCCTGCAACTGCCCCGCTATCGCTCCCGAATGGGAAGATCCTGCAGGTGTCCCCATTGCCGCATTCCTCTTCGGCGGCCGTCGTCCCTCCACCCTGCCCCTGATCTATCAGGCCAAGGATTGGGAACACGGCGTCTTCATCGGCTCCACCGTCGGCAGCGAAGTTACCGCTGCTGCTCTTGACGTCAAGGCCGGTACTGTCCGTCGTGACCCCTTCGCCATGCTGCCCTTCTGCGGCTA
>JAGBWB010000275.1 GCA_017629975.1 Lentisphaeria bacterium | reverse complement strand
GGAAGGCACCCAAAAAACATGGCAGATGAAACGCACTCTTTTGAGTCCTGATTACACCACCAGCTGGGATCAGCTGCTCAAGGTAAAATAATGAAACGCGTGGGGGGGGGCTTCTCCTTGCAGAAAGGGGGGAGTTTTTCCGCAAATTTTCGTAAAAAAATAATTACTTCCATTGCAATTGGCAACTTTTGTGTCTATATTATCCGCCAGTGTATCATGAAGGAATTTTCACACTATGAAAAAAATAAAAATCGGACAGATCGGCATCGGACACAATCACGGTTCGGAAAAGATGGCTGCTCTGCGGCGTCTCAGCGATATTTTTGAAGTGGTCGGCGTGGTGGAAAGTGATCCTGAGTGGATGAAAAAAAGGGGAAAACTCTCCGTCTATGACGGACTCCCTTTTATGACCGAAGAGGAACTTTTTGCAACTCCCGGCCTTGAAGCTGTCGCTGTGGAAACAGACGGCTTTGACCTTTGTCCTGCGGCATTGCGCTGCGCGGAAAGAGGAGTCCACATCCACATGGATAAACCCGGCGGTGAAGATTTGCACGCTTTCGGCAGAGTTCTTGATCTGTGCCGGGAAAAAAATCTGGTCTTTCAGCAGGCTTACATCTACCGTTACAATCCGGCAGTGCGCTTTTGCCTTGATGCTGTCAGAAACGGATGGCTGGGGGATATCTTTGAGATCCACGCCGTCATGAGCCGTTATGACGGAGATAACGGCGCCTACCGCCAGTGGCTTTCACAATTCAAAGGCGGCGCCATGTATATTTTTGCGGGCTACCTGATCGACCTTGTGATCACCATGCTGGGAGCGCCCGACAAGGTGACTCCTTTTATGAAAAAAACCCGGAATGACGCCCTCATTGACAACGGGCTTGCGGTCCTTGAATATGCAAAAGCCACTGCCACGGTACGGGTTTCCGTTGAAGAAGTTGAGGGCTACAAGCACCGCAGGCTTATCATCTGCGGCACTCAAGGCAGTGTTGAAGTGTGCCCCATTGAGTTCCAGAACTATTACACCGACAAACTTTCAGCACGTCTCACCTTGAAACATCCTCAAGGCGGTTATGCTGCCGGAACCCACACGGTAGACTGCGGACTTCTCAACTGCCGTTACGGATCCCAGCTTCAGGAGTTTTTCAAGATCATCCGGGGAGAAATGAAAAATCCATGGAGTTATGAGCATGAATATTTGCTCCATGAAACACTTCTCAAAGCGTGCGGCTGCATCAAATAATCTTCTCTTCATATATTCAGGAAAATATCATGTCAAAAAAAACAGCAATCATCACCGGCGGAGCCGGATATATCGGCAGTTCCATAGCAAAACGTTTTGCGGAACAGGGGATGCAAGTCATTCTCTTTGACTGCAATCAGCAGCAGCTTGATAAGATTTCTTCTGAAACAGGCGCCATGGGCATGGTCGTTGATGTGACCGATTACGCCGCAGTTTCAGAAGCTGTTGAAAGTGTCAGAACTCAATACGGCACCATAGATATCCTTGTCAATGTGGCCGGCGGCAGTGCCCGTTCAGAGATCCGTCCTTTTGCACTTCAGAAGATGGAGGTGATCCATCAGGTCATAGAGATGAATCTTTACGGTTCGCTCCATTGCATCCGGGCAGTTGCCCCTTTTATGATCGAACAGCAGTCTGGAGTCATCATCAACTTTTCCTCAGCCGTGGCGCTGGGCGGCATCGTCGGCTGTGCCGACTACGGCGCCTCCAAAGGAGCGATCATTGCGGCGACAAAATCTCTTGCCATGGAATTCGGTCAATACAATATCCGGGTGAACTGCGTCTGTCCCGGAAAAGTCCAGCGTCCTGACGCCCAGCCCGCCGATGTGGAAGGTTTTGTCAAAAGGTACACCTATCTGAATACACTTGCCAACGCCGAAGACGTAGCTGATCTGGTCGAGTTTCTCGCTTCAGAAAAAGCGCGCTGCATCACGGGGCAGAATTACGTCATTGATAACGGACGCTCACTGGGACTCCGGGGCGACAAAAACCGCACCGATTGCTGAAACAGGAGTCCTCTTTTATTTCGGAAAATTTGTTCCGGTAAAGCGTCTAAACCCATGAAGTTCAAAGAGCCGCAAAGTTATGGAACTTTTGAAACAAGTCCCCTCTATCAGCGCGCCGCAAGTGTTTTTGACCGTGTCCGGGTCATGAAAGCCGGATACAACAAGGCGCCGTAAAAGAAAAGCTCACCTGGTCCTTTATTATCGCCTTTGTCCTTGTGGTGACGGGAATGGGATTGACTCTGAAAAAGGATACAACAAACACTGAAGGGTGAATATTGGTCCGGATTTGTAAAAGACACTTGCAGACAGAAACTTCAGAAATATCTCTAAAGTAATTAGAATAAACAACTATTGGCACCAATTTTTACTGCCGGAGAAAGTCATAAGCAGGTATGATTTTCAGCAAATCACGGCATAAAAAAAAGATGTATGCTTTGAAACATACACCTTTTTCAGGGATTGAAAACGGTTACTTCTGGTTCCAGGAACCGGTCTCTTCACGCATCTGCAAATAAGCCATGTCGGCTGTGAACAGATGATCTATGGAGTTACGGTATTTCATCAGTTTTGCCACTGCCCGACGCAATGCCTCTTTGTCACCGCTGCGGGATATTTTCAGGACCTCATAAGTCCGTTTGGCGTGTTCAAAACCCACCTGAAGGAAACGGACTTTTTCAGAAGCATCCCGATCTTTGGCAGCGGAAACAGCGGCACGCTTCAAAAGTTTTTCACCTTCGGAGAAAAATTCAGGTGAGAAAACCAAATCTGCCGCCTGAAGCCAGTTTTTATGTGTCGGAACACGCTTGATCTTGAATCTTTTGACATGATCCATAAACATTTTCTCCGTTACGGCATCGGAATTGCGTTCGAGGAATTCCACAAATTTCTTTATATCCTGCCGTGCCGGTCCGAATGCGCTGTAATACTCTTCAAGCACTTGATCCACCGTGAGATCCGGACGCGCATTGAGTCTGCCGATGCAATAGTAACTGGCACTCTGGGCACCCCACTGTCCGATCAGAGAATCGTAGGTGATTGCTTGAGCGCCGTTGTTTTTGGCATGCAGAAAAGCCTTTCCCACTTTACGCCCGTAAAAAAGAGGCATATTGTGTCCGCTGTGGGTGGAGTTGGGGCGCAGCAGCAGAGAGGCTCCGGTCTTTTTCCACTCGTCCCAGTTTCGGCAGAAAGCAGCTATCTTCTCATCTGTGAAGGGGAAATACCCGACATTCACAATGCTGATGAAGATCTTGTTATTCAATTTTGCATCATACGGTCTTGACGCGTAATTGGCATAGGCAAAGCCGAATACCAGGACATCCGGATTGATTTTACGCAATTCCTTCTGCACTTCAAGATAAAATCTGCTGTACCGTTTTGCCAGGGAGGGGGCATCGGCAGTACCGCCGCCCCCGTCAACAGCACTGAGCGCGGGAAAACGCTTTTGCACCACCGGAATACTTGAGCCGTTCCAATAGGGATGCGCATCAAATTTCGCCTTTTCCTCCGGAGCATCCCAGGCACGGCATCCGGCGCAGACGCACATAGCGGGGGCGTCATTTTCCCCGACATTCATCCTGCCCCGGTTGAAGGGTCTCAATTTTCTGTTGTTATATATGGCTTTGTAATCTTTTGCTATCTGCCGGAGCAGTTTTTTGCTTGAAACACACATCGTGACAGATGACCCGGTCGGATCACCATCAAGGGGTCTTCTTTTGCCGTCCGGAAGCAAACTGAAAAACTCCGGATTTGTTTTGCCGAAACGCTTCCAATAACCTTTGAAACTGTGATTGGCAGAAAACTGCCGGATGGGAAAACAAAATCTCTGACGCCACAGCCAGCGCTGCTGTGCTTCATCAAATTTCTTCGCATTCTTCCAGTTTTTATAGTCGTATGACGGATGAGCTGCGGTAGTGCCGAAGCGGGATGTATTGCTCCAGTGACCGCCTTTTCTTGCAAAGGGAACCTTTATCCGCGGTGCGGGATCGCGCCGGAATGAGATACCTGATCTGCCCGGCCAAATATACCGGACTCCCATTTCCCGATCAAGAAAATCATAAACGGCAAAAAGAGTTCCTGCGGAAATACCGATTCCGCCGTTTTTGCGGTTTCTCGCCAGAGAATCAACGGAGTCATTGCCGATGAAAAACAGTTCATTTCCGCGTCCGTCGATCTGATATTCAAAGTTTTTCATGCCGTCAGCAGTAAGACCGTTTTTTGCTGTTCTCCGGCAGGGACCGAAATAAATGCGGGCGCTGAATTTTCCTTGCGGCAATTTATCTTCGGAACACACCTGCGGGCGTTTGCCGGTGATAAGTTCCCAGTGATACCGGAATTCATCCGCCGCCAGACGGGTTGTTTCAGCGGCATTACAGGGAACGACCAGAAGCGGAACACTCAAATCCAGAGTTCCGGGAACCGTTTTTTCCACGGTTTTACGGGATGAAGCAACTGCCATACCAGAGACATCAAAACAGGAAAGTTCACCGGCATAGGCGGTAACAAAAAGTTTGCCGTTATCCAATTTTATTCCGCTTACCGGACTGCCGCAGTCCCGGCTCCAGAGCTTTTTTCCGGACCTCGTGTCAAGAGCGTAAACATTTCCATCCGCAGCTCCGCAGAAAAGCACTTTTCCGGAACAGGCAAGAGTTCCGTCAACTGAGCGCAAAGGCGCCTTGCCCGCTGCGGCTCTGCCGGGAGCAGGCATGAATTTCCACTTGAGTTTGCCGGTTTTAAGATCAACGGCGCAAACGCCGGAGTCCGGAGTGCCGGAGAAAAGGAGCTCATTGACAACAAGAGGAGTAAATCTGCCGTCCTTGCCGGGGGAAAATTCAGGATATGTACGCTTTACCTTGCCGGTTTTAAGATCAAGTTCGCATAACACACTTCCGTTCACGGCAAAGAGTCTGCCGCAACTGTAAACCGGAGCGGAAAAGTTGAAATTTCCGGACTGCCACAGCAGTTTTCCACTTGCGGCATCAACAGCGCAGCGTCTGCCGGCATCATTGCCGATGACATATTTTCCGGCAAGGATATTCAACGCACCGGAGCCGCAGCGCGGCTTTTTGCCCTGCTTGTTTTTGGTGTTCCAGAGAATTTTTCCGGAATTGGCATCAAAGGCTTTCAAATGATCTCCGAAACCGGCGATCACTTTGTTTTCAAAAAGGATGACACCCTGACCGTAAAACACGCCGTTCTGCGGAGAAAAACGGTTCCGCCACTTCAAAGAACCGCTTTTGCTTTCCAGAGCGTAAACGTTTCCGTCACTGTCGGAGGCAAAAATCGTGCCGTTTTTCAGCTGCATCGAACCTATGACCGAATTGGCTGTTTTAAAATGCCACACTTTTTTACCGGTTGTGCGGTCAAAGGCGGCAATACCCTGATGTTTGCCGTTCAGCACGTCACAGAGTCCGGCATAAACCTGATTTTTGTCGGCAAGGGGCTCCGCAGAAATAAAACTGCCGCCCTCACTTTTCCACTGCCAGAGCATTCTTTTATCCTTTGCCGGAGCAGAAAAGGAAGCATCGACCAGGCTGTGCAGACGGCGGAAAGTTCCATGGCGGTCAAATTCATAAACCCCGTAAGCGGCGAAGGGCATTCCGTCTTTTACTGAGGAGACCCCGTAATGCCGGATCCCGGCAAGCTCATAAGTTCCGCACATGTGATTATGCCCGTGGATAAAAGCGATGATCTCATATTTTTGCGGCTGAATGATGTCAACGGCTTCTTTGTGATCGAATATGGTCGCGTGTCCGAAAAACACGATCTTCTTTCCAGCGGGGATCAGGTCAAGATCTTTTTTGACCCAACGGGCAAAGTCCTCAATTTTGTAGGAAACAGGTTTATCGCTGCGCTGTCCTCTGCCGTCCCAGATCATAGGGACAACGACAAAATGGACGCCGTTTGAGTCAAAAGAATACCACAGAGGTCCGCAGTGGGTCAGGTAGGCATCGTCGCCGGATTTTCCTTTGGTGAAATCGTGATTGCCGATGGTGAAACGGACAGGGACTCCCATCCTTTTGAATGTAAAATATTTTGCCGCAAACTGCAAGCCCGCCGTGGTGTTAGGAGCAATATCACCGGTGTAGACCAGAAAATCAGCCGGATTTTTCCGGAGTTCATTTTCAATGACCCGCATCCAGCGGCGTTCAGCGGCGATCTCGCCGTCGGAGATCTGGACAAAACGGGCAGGTCTCTGCCATTTCACCAGCGGGAAATCGGCTTTTTCACCGGTTGTCCGGTAAAATCTGCCGTTTGCCCGGTATCCTTCGGGAACACTGATATAAATGTGTCTGGCACCCGCAGCCGGAGCCAGAGAAAAGGTTCCGTCGGCAGCAGTTTTCACGATAGTCCTGCCGTCGGTCACTGCAACACCGGAAATACCCGGTTCGTTACTGTTGCGAAGACCGTCTCCGTTGGCATCAAAAAATACGGTCCCTGCTGAAAGCGATGCAACGCAAAACAATAGAATTGCTGAAAAAAACTTATTTTTCATAATTTGTTTGTCCATAGATTAATTACTGATTTCCCGCCAATCCCCAGAACTTGCGGTTGAAAGGTTTATTCTCATCGGTATTGAAACAGGAAGCTAAAAACGGATAATCAACATTTGCCACATGGGTATCAAGAAAAAGGGTTGGAACGGTTTTACCGCTGCGGTGCTGGACACGCAGCTCATTTTCTCCCCAGCCCGGTGCGGCTTTGGCTTTCACTTTGACTTTGGCATTCATGTGGTAGCTCACGCCGCAATACATGATCGAACACGCTGCAAAATTCTTGACCGTATCAAGTTGACTGGGAACACTTCTCCGGCGCATGGCTTTGTCATATTTCAAGTGAAGATCTGCGCCGTGATAATAATTAAGACCGTAAGTACTGCGGGGGAACATGCCTGTGCTGCTGCCGCCGTACTCAGTGGAAGGACATACCCAGTACCCTCTCTCACGATCGCCTTTATCATCACTGGTAAAGGCATTGGGAGCAAAGGTAGATGGTTTTCTCTCAGTTCCCCCCAGCTGGGCATAGAAATAACCGACTGCATTATTTTTATTCGGATCGACAGTAAAATTTACTTTGCGCGATTTTATTTTGTAGTTGGCGTAGGCTTCAGCATAAAGCGTGTAAGCGTGACCGAACTGCTTGAGTTTGTTCTGACAGGTGACCACCCTTGCCTTTTCCCGCGCCTGCTGCAGCGCAGGCAGCAGCATCGCCGCAAGGATCGCGATAATTGCAATGACAACAAGAAGCTCTATGAGGGTGAAGCCCAGCTTCACCAGCCCATGACCGGAGAGAGTACTCTGAAGAACAAAATCAATTTTTTTCTCAAATTTATTCATTTTTATCCTCCTGATTTCTTTGGCAAAGTTTCAAATATTGAGATGCTGCCTGAATAAAAAAGATCGTTCCCAAGTCGCGCACATGATAAGGCAGACGGTCAGTACCGTCCGGCGGCAGAACTTTTTCAAGGATCACTCCGCTCAAATTGGGATCAGCGGTTCTGGTAAGCTGCATCGAACAGCAGAACTGCAGCGCACGTTCCGCCAGTCTGAACCATTTTTCATCGCCGCTGTCACCTCCTGCTGCCATAAAACATCTTGCGGCACAAGCCGAACCGCTGGTAGCATGGCCAAAACTGTCTGTATTGAAATCGCTGTAAGTTGCGCGGAACAATCCGCCATCCTTACGCAAAGCCTTTTCGTACCATGCCGCGGAGCGGTAAAAGAGTTCTCTGAAGCGTTCATCCCCGGTCTCTTTGCAGATTTCAAGCATGGGGAGTCCCCACCAGAAAGCGTGACGCGGATGGATCCGTTCCAAAGACCTGTCACAAGGGATGAAACTCATCCAGTTACCCGGCGGATCTTCCAGTTCGAGCAGATGTTCCGCCGTATCAAGAGCGATCTTGCGGTATGCGGGGTTGCCGGTGAGGCGATATCCGGTGAGAAACACAGCATCATCAAGGAGAGGACGGTTTTGTGAAGATATGATACCGAAAACAAACTCATCACGTTCTGAGTTGTAAATATCCTTAAAAAGTCTCTTATCCGGCATCCAGGCGTTTTTTGCGACCCAGTCAAGGGCAGCGAGTGCTGCTTCGCGGTAACGCATGTCACAGGTTGCATCGGCAAGCATGAAAAGTCCGTCAAGAGTTTCCAGTGAAGCCGAGGTATTGATTTCATCCGCCTTGACCTCTCTTGCCGGAAAAAGTCCATCTTCGCGCTGATTTGCGAGCAGAAATCCGGCAGAAAAGACGGCATCTGTCAGGAGTTCCTTTTTCTCCAGGGCATCAGCGGCCATGACCAGAGCTTTCACCGCTTGTCCGGTATGCCAGTAAGGGCAGCAGCAGCCCCATTTTTTTTCCGCGGCATTGTATTCTCCGCGGATAGCTCCGCGCCACTCCTTGTAGTTCATAGCCT
>JAGBWB010000274.1 GCA_017629975.1 Lentisphaeria bacterium | reverse complement strand
TCCCCCGCTCCCAATTCAAAGGTCCGCTACACCCTGATTTTCATGGTTGACCGGAAAGAGGTGGGGATGAACAAGGATAAAAAAGAGAAGTTGAACATAAAAGTTCTCTTTCATCCCAACTCCCCCGTTGAGGAAAGCATTGAGTTCAAAAATATTGACAATAAACCCTTTACCGCCCCGGGAAAAATTCCCTTTTCAGGGCTGATGACAGAGAAAAAATGAGTGCCCCCTTTCTCCCCATGACAAGAGCCGAAATGGAGGCTCTGGGGTGGGATGAGCTGGATATTTTGCTCATCACCGGCGACTGTTACGTCGATCACCCCTCTTTCGGAGTCGCCATCATCGGCAGACTTCTGGAACATCACGGCTACCGGGTAGGTATCGCCGCCCAGCCCGACTGGAGCGACCCTGAATCGCTCCGCGCCATGGGACGCCCCCGGATCGGTATCGGCGTCACCTCCGGCAATATCGACTCCATGGTGAACCTTTATACCGTGGGCAGACGGCTGCGCCGGGAAGATGCCTTTTCAGAAGACAACATCCCCGGCAAACGTCCGCCTCACGCCACCACCGTCTACGCCCAGCTGGCGCGGCAGGCATTCCCGGGAGTCCCGGTCATGCTCGGCGGCATTGAAGCCAGCTTGCGCCGCATCGCCCACTATGACTATTGGCAGGATAAGATCCGCCCCTCAGTCCTGGTGGATGCCAAAGCAGAAATACTTGTCTACGGCATGGGTGAACGCCCCACGCCTGAGATCTTCAACCGGTTCCGTGACGGAAAATCCCTTGAGGGGATCCGGGGCACAGCGCGGCTGCTGGGCAAGAAAGCCGCCGAAAGTTTTGACTGCTCCAACTACCGGGAGCTGCCCTCATACGAAGAAACTCTCAAAAGCAAAGATGCTCTGATGACCGCTACAAAACTTGTGGAAGAAGAGATGAACCCCTACCGGGGATGCGGTCTTATCCAGCGCTACGGCGACAGACTTCTGGTCATTGAAGCGCCCCCCCTGCCTTTGCAGCCGGAGGAGCTGGATCTTGTCCATGAACTTCCCTATGCCCGCCGTCCCCATCCGGTCTACAAAAAGCGCATCCCTGCTTTTGCAACCATTGAAAACTCCGTTCAGGCGATCCGCGGGTGTCCCGGAGCCTGTGCTTTCTGCGGCCTTGTGACCCATCAGGGCAGAACCGTTATGAGCCGGACTCAGGAATCCATCAAACGCGAAGTTGCCTCCATCGCCGCCATGCCCCACTTCAAGGGAACCATTTCAGATGTGGGCGGCGCCGCCGGAAACACCTTCGGCAGCATAACGGATCCGGAAAAGTGCAAGCTCTGTCACCGTGCCAGCTGCCTTTATCCCAAGATCTGCCCCAACTACCACTGCGACGGCAAAGCCACAGTGGAACTGCTGCGCTCTCTGATGAAGATCCCCAAAGTAAAGCACGTTTACATCAACTCAGGCGTCCGTCTGGATCTGGCTCTGAAGCAGCCGGAACTTATGGAAGAGATGATCGGACATCATGTTTCAGGACATCTTAAAGTGGCTCCTGAACATCTTTCGCCCAATGTGCTGAAACTTATGCGTAAAAGCTCCGCAGAAGAGTTCTACGAATTCATGCGCCGCTTTGAGATCATCAGCAAAGAACACGGTCTGGAACAGTACATCATCCCCCTTTTCATTTCCAACTTCCCCGGATGCACCGGGAAAGATATGAAGATCGTGGATGACTTTCTCAACCGCCACCGCTGGAGTCTTCAGCAGGTGCAGGATTATATCCCGCTCCCCATGACCATGGGCGCCGCCATGTACTACACCGGCAAAGATGCCGACGGCAATCCTTTGCAGGTCCAGCGGGGACTGGCTGAACGCCGCGCTCAGATTGAAGTGCTGAAAAAACGCCGCTCCGGAAAAGATGCCCCCGGCAGCAGAGAAACGGGCAATGACAGAAAATTTCAACATCATCATAAAAAAGATAATCATGGAAAATTTGGAAACAAGAAAGACAGCCGTTGAATCGGCGCGTCAGATCATTGTCAAAGCCGGGACCCGGCTTCTGACTGACCGTGAATCCATTGCCGCGCTGGTGGAGGGAATCGCCCATCTGCGTAAAGCCGGTAAAAAAGTGCTGCTGGTCAGCTCCGGCGCCGTGGGCATGGGTATGGAACTGCTCAACCTCAAACGCCGTCCCAAAGAACTTGCCGCCAAACAGGCCCTCGCCGCCGTGGGACAGACCCGGCTCATGGCGATCTACGCCGAAGAGTGTGCAAAGTACGGATTTCTCCCTGCCCAGCTGCTTCTGACCGCTGCCGATCTGAACTCCCGCAGCCGTTATCTCAACGTGATGAACTGCATCAACGCCCTCTGGGAAAAGGATCTGCTCCCGGTCATCAACGAAAATGACCCTGTCTCTGTGGCAGAACTGAAGTTCGGGGACAACGACAAACTGGCGGGACTTCTCTGTTCTCTGACCGGTTCCGAACTCGCCATAATCCTCACCACTGAAGACGGTCTGCGCGACCGGAATCCTGACGGGACCCTCGGAGCAAGGATCCCCATCGTCCCCAAACTGACGGCGGCAGTCAAAGCACTTGCGGGAGGCACCGACAACTCAGATTATTCTGTGGGCGGCATGAGTTCCAAGCTGATCGCCGCCTCCATTGCCACGGCGGCGGGTGCCCATCTGTGGATCGCCGACGGCAGAAAAAAGGATATCCTCAAAAAGATCATGGCAGGCGCCGATGAGGGGACCCTCTTCCCTCCCCGGGAACGCATCCCCGGAAAAAAACGTTATCTGCGCTACTTCAGCCGTGTTGCAGGCAGAGTGGTCGTTGACGCAGGAGCCGTTGACGCACTTCTGCAAAAAGGAAAAAGTCTTCTTTCCTCCGGAATGACCTCCGTCATCGGCGACTTCAAGCGGGGAGACACTGTTGAGATCGCTTCAGCTGAGGGAACAGTTATCGCCAGAGGCCTTGTGAACTTTTCCGCCGCTGAGTGCCGCAAGATCGCAGGCGTCAATTCTGATGAACTCCACAAGATCCTGGGCAACGAAACAGGCGATGAAGTGATCCACCGCAACAATCTCACATTGATGGATTGAAAAACAATTTTTCAACTTCTGCAGCAGAGTCGCCGGAAATTTCCGGCGGCTCTTTTTTTCCGGGTATTTCAAACGTCACTTGCGGCGGCTTTCCATTTTTTTGCGCCAATTGCAGAATGAAGCAACAGAAGAAAATCCCAATTCTTCTGCAATTTCCTTTTGAAGACACACGTTTTTAAGTTCATCACAGCGCTGCAACCGTATTTGATTCGTATATGCCCCCACAGTCATCCCGGCATGTTTTTTGAAAAGCCGTTGAAAGTGCATGACACTGAAGCCGGTCAGTTCTGCCAAAAAGGCAATTGAACAATTTTTTCCATTGGTACTTTCAAGATAAGATTTTGCTTTTTCAACGGCCTCAATTCCATGATCAAAACTGTGCAGTTTCTGTTTATCCTCGCTTCTGAGAATGTCAAAAATCACCAGATCCAGATGCGCCAGAAGAGCAAACACGGCTGTTGCCGGTGAAAGTATTCCTCTTGCTCCGGCATCCCAGACACGGTTGATCTCGGCAATATGTTCCCGGTTTCTGTAAAAGTGCCGGAACATGATCTTCAATTTACCATCCACAAATTTATCACACTGGCAATTTATACAATTGGGGCGGATTATCAGCCACAAATGAGTGCTTTCTTCCGGTTGCGGAAAATAAGCGGCATCGTGCTTTTCACGGGAATTCAACAGCAGAACAGTTCCGGGTGACGCCGGATAAACGGATTCCTTGAATCTTACAGAATGATTCCCGGAAAGAAGATACATCACTTCACGCCGGTAATGTATTTGGGTATGAGCTGAACGCCATTCTGTTTCCTCTGAAAAATCCCCCTCCCTGACAGATATGGGCAACAGAGACGAAATAAGCGTTTTCTTTTGTCTGTCAACGAGTAACGCTATTTGTTCCTTGGTAAGCATAATGTTATTTTTAATGAATATTATGTTATTAATGATGTATATAATATACTTGCAATGAAAAAAATGTCAAGTTATATTAGAAACAACAGTTGAAAATTCATTCTATTGAAAGTGAAAGGAAAAACATTATGTCAGTGCTGGCATGCAAAGGCGGAACTCCCGTAATTGACCCCAAAGAGTACAAAAGAGCTCCCTGGCCCCCCGTTGATATGGAAACTGCCGAAATGCTTAAAGATCTTTATCTTTCCGGCAAATGGTCCTTCAACAGCGAAATGGAGCAAAAATTTGAACAGGAGTTCGCAGAATATCACAATGCTGAATACGCCGTATTCATGGCAAACGGTACCGTAACTCTGGAGTGTGCGCTTCAGGCACTGGGTGTCCGTCCCGGCGATGAGGTCATAGTTCCGGGACTGACATGGATTGCCACAGCCATGGCTGTCCATTATGTGGGTGCCATCCCGGTTTTTGCCGATATTGAAGAAGACACTCTCTGCCTTTCTCCAGAAGCCTTTGAAAAAGCCATCACACCGAAAACAAGGGTGGTGATCCCTGTCCATCTTTACGGCAGCATGGCAAACCTTGACAGGATCATTGAGATCGCCGATGCTCACAATATTGCCGTCCTTGAGGATTGCGCCCACATGCAGGGCGGCAAGTGGCGCGGCAAAGGGGCGGGCAGCTGGGGAGCAATCGGCTCTTTCAGTTTCCAACAGTCCAAGACTCTGACTTCCGGAGAAGGCGGCATCTGCATCACCAATGATCTTGAACTTTCTGACCGTCTTTACCGTGCCAAACACATCGGTTACTCCCGTCTGGATCCCCAGGGAGCAGCCAAAAGTGCGCCTCCCGCAGATTTGATTTGTCACAACTACCGCGGACTTGCTTTTCCGGCGCTGCTGCTTTCACGGCAGCTCAAGGAACTCCCCGCACGCATTGAACGTATGAAAAAATTTGCAGCCGCCTTGAAAGAACTTGAAAACATCCCCGGAGTCCGTCTGCAATCCCCCGGCAAAGAAGCCTCGCCCCAAGGATATTATGCTATTGAGATCATTCTTGATCCTGCCATCTGGGGAAAAGCCCGCACAGCAGCCGCAGCCATTCACTCTGAAGGTATCCCGGTTGCAACCGGCAACTACGGTCCTGTTTACAAGCACATGCTTTTCAACTGCCGCAACTTCCGCAACACGGGGTGTCCGGTCTCCGATTTCATGGGGGAACAGGCGTTCTCCTTATCCCATACCGGCATGGAGTATCCTGAAATGGTTCCCTTCATTGAGAAAGCATTCCGCAAAGTGTACGAAAACAGGGAGGAATTATGATCCGGGTCACCATCTGGAACGAATTCCGGCATGAGCAGATTGAACCGGTGAAATCTGTTTATCCCCGGGGCATCCACAGCGCCATTGCCGGAGGCATTGCCGCAGAAGATCTGGAGATCCGGTGTGCAACACTGGATGAACCAGAACATGGATTGACTGACGCACTCCTCAATACCACAGATGTTCTGCTTTGGTGGGGGCACCGCGCTCACAGCGCAGTCAGCGATGAAGTGGTCGCAAAAGTCCGCACCCGGGTTCTCCGGGGGATGGGATTGATCGTTCTCCACTCCGGTCACAATTCAAAAATCTTCAGTGCCATGCTGGGCAGTTCCTGTTCTCTGCGCTGGCGGCAGGTTGGAGAAAAGGAACGGCTTTGGGTAAACCAATAGAAGCCCCTATGGGATTTATTCTCGCCCCTGATGTCAGACAATCCTTTCATGTTTCTGAGGATACAAGCCAACCAAAATGGGAACAGTTTTGGATAATGATAGATGGAACAAACGCAAAAAAATATCTTGCGGATGCAGGTTTTCCTACCGAGGCAAGTTTTTTTGAGATACCGTATCACGAAAAATTAAAAACTTTCTTTCATTTCTTGTTTAGAGATGCAAACTATTTTGATTGCGATGATTACTA